>JAGCIZ010000263.1 GCA_017648235.1 Paludibacteraceae bacterium | reverse complement strand
TTCGAAATCGGTTAAGGTAGATTTCGGTGCTGCGGCAAATAATTACACAGGTGTGCACTATGGGCAAGTGTTGAAAATGTTAGATGAGAGTTATCCAAATGCTGTAGAAAATTACGAATACTACCGCAATAGAGGAGATAAGCTCGACGCTAATGTTTTTGCTAAAGCAAATTGGGAAATTGTAAAAGGACTGAATCTTTATGGTGATTTGCAATATCGTTTTATTGATTATCGACTTTCGGGAGTGAACGATGAAGATTTGGAAGAAATAGGTTTTCATGAGCAATTTCATTTTTTTAACCCAAAAGCAGGAATTTCATATTCTAGTAAAGGTCATAATGCGTATGCTACGTTTGCAATGGCTAATCGTGAGCCAACTCGAAAAAATTACACCGAATGCGGGCCAAATGACCAACCTCGCCACGAAACATTGTACGACTATGAGTTAGGATATTCTTATTCGCACCGAATTTTTTCAACTGGAGTGAATCTCTATTTTATGGATTATGATAATCAACTTGTACTTACAGGAAAACTTTCTGACACAGGTGCAGCACTCACTCGTAATGTAAGTGATAGTTACCGTATTGGAATAGAATTTTTGGCAGGAGTGCAAATTGCCAAATGTTTGCGTTGGGATGTGAATTTGACTTTGAGTCAGAATAAAATCTTGAATTATACGGATTGGGTGGACGATTGGTATGCCGATTGGAGCGACCCTAATGTAATTGCTACTTCGGGACAAGTGGAAGTCGATTATGGAAAAACGGATATCGCTTTTTCTCCCAATGTGCTTGTAGGAAGCTCTCTACAATTTGATTTAAGCGGTTTTTCTGCTGTGTTTCAAACCAATTTTGTAGGAAGTCAGTATCTTGACAATACAATGAATAGCGCATCAAAACTTCCTGCTTATTGTGTAAATAATTTGGGATTGTCTTATTGTTTACCGTTAAAGAAAGTTGTAAAAGATATTACATTCCGTGTGCAAATGAACAATCTCTTCAATGCAAAATATGTGTCGAACGGTTGGAGTTACAGTTATTTTGAAGGAGCCGACGCTAAAGGAGAATACTCTCGCGAAAATCAAAAATACGATGTCGGCTATTATGCTCAAGCACCCTTTAATATCCACGCCGGATTTGTGGTGAGGTTTTAGTGATGACAGAAACAAAAAAAAGAG
The DNA here is from genome assembly GCA_017648235.1 of Paludibacteraceae bacterium. Classification (GTDB taxonomy): domain Bacteria; phylum Bacteroidota; class Bacteroidia; order Bacteroidales; family Paludibacteraceae; genus RGIG9608. The sequence goes on along the minus strand of JAGCIZ010000263.1, from coordinate 1,198 downwards.
GAAATTTTAGTTTCCTCTTTTTTCGTTTTTAGAAAATGAAGAGAATTGTTTCTTCTTTTTGTTGTAATTTTGACCTATTTTAAAGGGTGTGGATTCTTGATAAAAAAACAGATGAAAAAACAAGTTAGTGTTGCTGGTGTTTCGAGGAATGGCGATGGTAATTTTCGGGTACTTATTCTAAAAGAAGTTGCTGGAGAGAGAACTTTGCCGTTGGTTATTGGCCAGGCAGAGGCTCAAGCTATAGTTGTAGCCTTGGAAGCACTGAAACTTCCTCGTCCGTTAATTTACGATATGTTTGCCAATACTTTTGAAGTGTTTGACATAACACTAAAAGAGGTTTTTATTTATAATAAGAAAGATGGTGTTTATTTTACCAATATTATTTGTGAGCAACAAGAAAAAATAGTTGAGATAGATTTTAGACCATCGGATGCTATCGCATTGGCATTGAGAGCAAATGCACCAATTTTTTTGGAAGAAGAAATTTTGGAAAACTATGGAGTAAACATTAAAGATAAGGTTGTTTTTTTGAAGCACGAGATGTCGCTTTTTGATATGGACCGTACACAACTTGAAGCATTGCAAGAAGAATGTGTAAAGGCAGAGGATTACGAAAAAGCGGCGGCGATTAGGGATGTTTTGAAAACTAAAATATAGCGAAGATATATGGGATTAAAACTTAGATTGACGGTGATGAATTTTCTCCAATTTGCTGTTTGGGGAGCTTATTTGACGTGTATTGGAAATTTTCTTGGACGTGTTGGTTTGGGTGAATATATTTCTTGGTTTTATGTGTCTCAGGGTGTGGTTTCTATTTTTATGCCATCTATAATGGGTGCAATAGCCGATAAATTTGTACAACCACAGCGTTTGCTCGGAATTTCTCATCTTTTGTCTGCTGTGTTTATGCTTATTGCTGCAATAATAGGTTCGCAAGGAGTTGGAGTTAATATTTGGTCTGTTTTTTTGCCATATTGTGTAAGTGTGGCTTTCTATATGCCTACTATAGCATTGTCCAATACAGTGGCATTCTCGGTTTTGGAACGTTATGGTTTTGATACGGTAAAAGATTTTCCTCCAATTCGTGTTTTGGAACAATTGGGTTTATTGCTGCAATGTGGTTGGTCAATTTTTTGAAATTTGGGTTAGTCGAAACAGCTCAGTTTACTTATATGCAATTGGTTGTTTCTGGAGTATT
>JAGCIZ010000262.1 GCA_017648235.1 Paludibacteraceae bacterium | reverse complement strand
CGTTTTCTGCCAATGTTTTACAAGGGTCAAGCAAATCAACCTTAGACTTCAACGCTCCAGAAGAGACCATGATAGACTTTTCTTTGCTTGGAATAGTATTTCCAACTGAAATCATTGCACTGAGCAACGCCTCATCCATATCTCCTCCTAAACAACCAACTTCACCTGTACTCGACATATCAACTCCTAAAACAGGGTCAGCATTATGCAAACGAGCAAACGAAAATTGAGAAGCCTTAACACCAACATAATCAATGTCAAATGCAGATTTCTCAGGCTTGTTAAATTCTGCACCAAGCATAATTCGAGTTGCAGTATCAATAAAATTGTACTTCAACACCTTGCTCACAAATGGGAACGAACGAGATGCTCTCAAGTTACATTCAATAACTTTAATTTCATTGTTGCGAGCTAAGAACTGAATATTAAATGGTCCAGAGATGTGCAATTCTTTTGCAATCTGACGAGCAATGCGTTTAATACGACGGCCTGTTTCAAAATAAATTTTTTGCGCAGGGAAAACCATTGTTGCATCGCCCGAGTGAACTCCGGCAAACTCTACATGCTCTGATATAGCATAAACCACAACTTCACCATTTTGAGCTACTGCATCAAATTCTATCTCCTTAGTGTTTTCCATAAACTGAGAAACAACAACAGGATATTCCTTAGATACTTGAGCAGCCATATTCAAGAAGTTTTCAAGTTGTGCTCGGTCGTAACAAACGTTCATGGCAGCACCACTTAACACATAACTTGGACGAACCAAAACAGGGAAACCAACTTTTTGAGTAAAGGCTTCGATATCTTCCAAACTAGTCAATTCTTTCCAGGCTGGCTGATCAATACCCAATTCATCGAGCATTGCTGAGAATTTTTCGCGGTTTTCTGCTCTATCAATATCAATTGCCGATGTACCAAGGATATTTATATTTTGGCGGTAAAGTTTCATTGCCAAATTATTTGGAATCTGCCCACCAGTACTTACAATCACACCTTTTTTGTTTTCTTCCAAATCAAGTACGTCAAGCACTCGTTCAAAAGAAAGTTCATCAAAGTAAAGTCGATCGCACATATCATAGTCGGTACTTACGGTTTCCGGATTGTAGTTTATCATTACCGCTTCGTATCCCAATTTACGAGCAGTTTGCACAGCATTTACAGAGCACCAGTCAAATTCTACCGAACTACCAATGCGATAAGCTCCAGAACCTAAAACTACCACACTTTGTTTTTCCGATTTAGCAGGAACATAGTTCTCTACATTTCCATAAGTCATGTAGAGATAGTTTGTTGTTTCAGGATTTTCGCTTGCAATAGTGTTTATACGACGAAGATTAGGCACAATGCTCAATTTTTTACGATGGTCGCGAACTCGCAAACTTGCTTGTTCCATATTTCCTTGAGGATTTTCGCTATAGCGCGCAATTTGGAAATCGGAGAATCCTAATCGTTTTGCTTCCATCAATACCTCTGCTGGAATATCTTCTATTTTTCCATATTTTGCCAATACTTGAGTGTAATCAACAATGTTTTTCAACTTACCGATGAACCATTTATCTATTTTAGTAAGTTCCTCGATTCGCTCAACAGTATATCCTTTTTGCAAAGCATCTGCAATGGCAAAGATGCGTAAATCTGTTGGTTTCTGAAGTTCAGAGTCCAAATCATCGAAGGTCAAATCATTATTTCCAACAAAACCATGCATACCTTGACCTATCATTCGCAAACCTTTTTGCATAATTTCTTCAAACGAATGACCGATGGACATAATCTCTCCCACCGACTTCATACTTGAACCAATTTCACGACTTACGCCAGCAAACTTTGTCAAGTCCCAACGAGGAATTTTTGCAATGATGTAATCAACCGAAGGTGCTTCGTAGGCAGAATTTTTCGTACCCATTTCACCAATCTGATCAAGAGTATAACCAAGTGCCAATTTTGCAGCCACAAAAGCCAATGGATAACCCGAAGCTTTACTTGCCAAAGCCGAAGAACGACTCAAACGAGCATTGATTTCAATAATTCTATAATCGTTGGTTTGTGCATTGAATGCATATTGAATGTTACATTCACCCACAATTCCGATGTGGCGCACTACTCTTCTGGCAACATCCTCGAGCAAAGAGATTTGTTCTTTAGTGAGCGAAATAATTGGAGCAACTACAATACTTTCTCCCGTGTGAATGCCAAGTGGGTCGAAGTTTTCCATCGGAACCACAGTAAAGCAATGGTCGTTTTTATCTCTGATTACCTCAAACTCTATCTCCTTCCATCCTTTCAAACTTTCTTCTACCAAAATTTGTTTCGAATAAGCCAAAGCCGATTCGCATAAAGCAAGGAATTCTTCTTCGTTGGTACAAATACCGCTACCCAATCCGCCAAGTGCATAAGCCGAACGAACCATAACAGGGAAACCGATGCGATGAGCTACCTCCAAAGCTTCTTCGATGCTTTCCACTGCTTGCGACACTGGAGTGTGTGCGTTAATCTCATCGAGTTTTTTCACAAACAAGTCGCGGTCTTCGGTAATCATAATTGCTTCTACCGATGTTCCCAAAACCTCCACGCCGTATTTTTCTAGCGTACCGTTTTCATAAAGTTCTGTTCCACAGTTGAGCGCAGTTTGTCCACCAAAAGCAAGCAAAATACCATCAGGACGTTCCTTTTTGATAATCTCCTCAACAAAATAAGGAGTGATAGGCAAAAAATAAACCTTATCTGCCACACCTTCGGAGGTTTGAATTGTAGCAATGTTAGGATTAATCAATACGGTTTCAATACCTTCTTCACGCATCGCTTTCAATGCTTGCGAACCCGAATAGTCAAATTCTCCTGCTTGACCTATTTTCAGTGCACCCGAACCTAAAAGAATTACTTTCTTCATATACAACTTTATTTTTTATTTATTATTTACCTATCAAAAAAAAGCGTTAATCGAAAAAAATGACTAACGCTTTGAATTATCAAAAATCAAAAACAGAAAATAATGGGAAGAGTTGTGCATAACCCACGCATGTATGAACTTGTTTTCTCACCATCTTCTTTGTTTTTTATTTCTTTTACACAAATCTTGGCAAAGGTAAAGAATTAATCCGAACCAAAAAAGCGATTTGCCTACTTAAATTCGGACTTTATTCAGAGGGTTTATTTTCACTTGCCAACTCACATTTATTCATTACTTTTACGGCAAATTTTATAAAGTATTGTTTTTTATCAAAACCATTTTGCCTATGAAAAAATAACACTGTAAAAAGTGTGTACATCTTGAAAATATATTGAAAATAACGTTTAGCTAATAAACTTGGAACCTTAAAACTGGACACTTTTAAGAGTTTCTCACCAAGAACAAAAAGCCAAAAGCGTTCACGTAAGCGATTGCGTGGGCTTGTTCGTAGTTTGGTGAGAGAGGTAGTCCAGTTAAATCCTAAGGTTCCAAATAAAAAGCAAAGCACCACGCTATTTTATGTGCACACACCCCCATATCTTAGGTGCTTCATTATTTTATTTATTAACTATTAAAAATTAAAATTTTATGAATACAAGAAATTTAATAACAATTCTTTTTATCGCTTTATTAGCAACATCGTGTACAACCGTAAAACAAACGGCAAGAATGGAAGACCCTACTTCTTATATCAACACTGTAACTATTGCCGATTTGGAAGTGTCGGAACAGTCCATTACTTTTTCTTATACACCAAGTAAGGTTGTTGTAAACGGAGGTCGAGATAATGTAATAAAAACAGCAGTAGCAGAGGCTTTGAGAAAGGCTGGCGATTACGATGTTTTAGTCGGGTTGCAATATACCACAAAAGAAAACTTTTTTGGAAAAATTCAAGTTATAAATGTAAAAGGTTATCCTGCAAAGTATAAAAACTTCCATAGCCTTCCTGACAGTATTTGGGAGAAAACTCCGCTTTTCAATCCTTCAAAAAAATCAGCCTTCAAAAACTCGTTTTCGTTGTTTAATAAGTAAAAATAGAATATGAAAAAATTGATTTTATTATCGCTTCTTGTGTGTAGCACTTTGTGCTATGCACAAGATAATGACCCTTTCGGATTGTATGAAAATAGTTCAAGTTCTTCAAATACAGACTATTCAAGATGGAACTATAGAGACAAAGAGCTAATATCAAAAATCTCTTCCTTAGATAAAGAAAACAAAGAACTAATATCAATAATCTCTTCCTTAGATAAAGAAAACAAAGAAATATTGGATAAAACTAAAATTCTTGATTATAATAAAATCTTAGAAGAGAAAAAAGAACTACATACAGAGTTATTGAATTGGAAAAAAGTAAATAAACAATTACTGGAGCAAATCAAAGGATTACAAATAGAACTCTTTGAATTAAAGGGGTCTCAGAAAGAATGGAAATAAAGGGGAAAACGCACTGAGGTGCGTTTTTTTTTTATCCAAAACACAACTTAATAATACTTTTGTATCCTATCTCTACTCCTTTTGAGCAATAAAGATCAAACTAGAAAAGTTGTTGGTTTTTCTTGCTTTCAAGTTCGAGACAAAACCATTAAAAAGCGCTTTCAGATAGGCAATTTTTTTCGATTTGTATCTCTCGCTAAGTAGCGAAATATAGTACGCATCGAAAGGCAAAGGAAGAACCTTTAGGAGCCGAAAATTGTTTTTATCCAAGAAGGCTTTAACAGTTGCCGTAGAGAAATGGTAAAGGTGGCGAGGCACGTCCCATGCCGCCCAAAAAGTGTCATAATGAGTGGCGTCCCACGACTCGTAGATAGGCACGGAGAAAACAAACACACCATCATCTTTGAGCAAACGGCCAACTGTTTTGATGCGTTGACCAAGG
>JAGCIZ010000025.1 GCA_017648235.1 Paludibacteraceae bacterium | reverse complement strand
GCATTCAAGAAAAAAGCAATAAAAGTTACTCCTCCAGCTGAGTGTACATCGACATATTACGGAAAGTATGTATTCAATGAGGCTGCAATGAAGAAATATTTGTCAATCGAAGTTCTTAAAATACTTCAAAACTCAGTAGAACAAGGAGAAACACTTGATCGTTCCATTGCTGATGAGGTGGCCACTGCTATGAAGAAATGGGCAATGGAGTTGGGTGCAACGCATTATTCTCATTGGTTTCAACCTTTAACGGGAGGAACGGCAGAAAAACATGATTCTTTTATTGAATACAAAGATGAGATAGGGGGAGATGTTATAGAAAAATTTACAGGGAAACTTCTTGTTCAAGCAGAGCCTGATGCTTCTTCATTTCCTAATGGTGGAATTAGAAGTACTTTTGAGGCACGTGGATATACTGCTTGGGATCCCTCTTCTCCAGCTTTTGTGATTGATGATACACTTTGTATTCCAACAATTTTTATCTCATACACTGGAGATGCGTTGGATTATAAAGCTCCTTTGCTTAAATCTATTGCTGCTATAAACAAAGCAGCTACTGACGTTTGTTCTGCTTATTTTGATTCAAATGTAAAAAACGTAAAGACTTATTTGGGTTGGGAACAAGAGTATTTCCTTGTTGATGAGGGTTTATTTGCTACTCGTCCTGATTTATTGATGACAGGAAGAACACTTCTTGGACATGAGTCGCCAAAGAATCAGCAGTTGGAAGACCATTATTTTGGCTCAATTCCTCAAAGAGTTGTTGCTTTTATGCGAGAATTGGAATTTGAGGTTTATAAATACGGAATTCCTTTGAAAACTAGGCATAATGAGGTTGCTCCAAACCAGTTTGAGTTAGCTCCGATATTTAATGAAGCGAACCTTTCTGTGGATCAGAATTTATTAGTCATGTCGTTGATGAAACGTATTGCTCGCCGTCATGGATTTCGTGTTCTGCTTCATGAAAAACCATTTGATGGAGTAAACGGTTCTGGGAAACACTGTAATTGGTCGTTGGGAACAAACACTGGTGTGGGGCTTTTTACTCCTGGAAAAACGCCAGCAGAAAATCTTCAGTTTATTACATTTATTGTCAATGCATTAATGGCAGTAGCAAACAATGATTCGTTGCTTAAAGCAAGTATTTCTTCTGCTACAAATGCACATCGCTTGGGAGCAAACGAAGCACCTCCTGCTATTATTTCGGCATTTCTTGGAACTCAAATTTCATACATTCTCAATAAACTTGAAAAAAGTACTAGTGAGGAAGCAATTGTGTTAGATAATAGTAAAACTCCTAGTCTTCGAATAGCTCACATTCCAGAGGTTCTGATTGACAATACGGATAGAAATAGAACTTCTCCTTTTGCTTTTACTGGAAATCGATTTGAATTTCGTGCTCTTGGTTCTTCTGCAAACTGCTCTTCTGCAATGATTGTGTTGAATAGCATTATGGCAATGCAACTTATAGAGTTTAAAAAAGAAGTGGATACTAAAATTGCTAATGGAGAGACTAAAGAAAAGGCAATTTTTGAAGTATTAAAAAAATACATCAAAAAATCAAAAAAAATCTGCTTTGATGGAAATGGTTACAGTAAGGAGTGGGAAAATGAAGCTCAGTCAAGAGGTCTAAACTGTGAAAAAAGTGTTCCTAAAATATTTCGAGCATATAAAGAGAAAAAAACAATTGAAATGTTTGAACAATTGGGAGTTATGACAGCTCGCGAACTTCATGCTCGCACCGAAGTTGAGTGGAATACTTATACCAAAAAAGTACAAATAGAGTCTCGAGTTTTAGGAGATTTGGTAATGAACCATATTATTCCAGTTGCGATGAGATATCAAGCGCTTTTGGTTGATAATGTTTATAAGTTAACAAAAACATTTACTAAAGAAAAAGCTGAAGAATTGGGCAAGGATAGCATTAATCTAATTGAAAAAATAGCTTTGCATATTGCTACTATAAAAAACGAGGTTGATGCGATGACTAAAGCTCGTAAAGAAGCTAATGTTTTGATAAATGAAGCTGATAAAGCAATAGCTTATCACGATACTGTATTGCCTTATTTTGATAAAATACGTCGTGCAACGGATTCGCTAGAACTTATTGTTGATAACGAAATGTGGACTTTGCCAAAATATAGAGAATTATTATTTATCCGATAAAACTTAAAATATGAATATAAAAAAACACATTCCTAACAGTATAACTTGTTGCAACTTGTTTGTTGGAGTTTTAGCGGTATTATCTGCATACAATGGTGCTTTTTATCATGCGTTAGCATTTGTACTGCTCTCTGCGGTGTTTGATTTTTTGGACGGAATGATGGCTCGTTTGCTCAATGCATATTCTGATTTAGGAAAAGAATTGGATTCTTTGGCTGATATGATTAGTTTTGGTTTGTTCCCAGGAATGATTGCATTCAAAATGCTACAAGATACTTTGCTTCCAGGTTGGGTTGCTTATTCTGGATTTTTATTGACTGTTTTTTCTGCTATAAGATTAGCAAAATTTAACATAGACGAACGACAAACATCTTCGTTTATTGGTTTGGCTACTCCTGCAAATGCGCTGTTTTGGACAGGAATAGCAATTCAATTCGAGGGACAGCAAGACTGGAATACTTATTTGTTGCTACCGCTTGTTCTACTTTTTAGTTACTTATTGGTGTGTGAAATCCCAATGTTTTCGTTGAAGTTCAAATCATTGGCATGGAACGAAAATAAAATTCGTTATATCTTTTTATTAGGATCTATATTACTTTTGATTGTTTTTCAGTTATCCGCAATATCAATTATTATTTTGTGGTATCTATTATTGTCATTTATAGATTCTATTTCTTGTAAAAAAAATAAAAATTAAAATGGTAACTTTCATAGTTTCTATACTTCTTTTGGTGCTTGGCTATGTGGTGTATGGGCGTTTTGTAGAGCGAGTGTTTGGAGCAGACGCTAATAAAAAAACACCTGCCGTAGCCAATGCCGATGGTGTAGACTATGTGGAATTGCCCTGGTGGCGAATTTTTCTTATTCAATTTTTGAATATCGCTGGGTTAGGTCCCATTTTTGGAGCAATAATGGGAATAATGTACGGCACTTCGGCGTTTTTGTGGATAGTATTTGGTACGTTGCTCGGTGGTGCAGTGCACGATTATCTTTCGGGCATGATGTCCGTACGTAATAATGGTGCGAGTTTGCCTGAGTTGGTAGGAGCAGAGTTGGGTAGTGGAGTAAAGCTCTTTATGCGTATCTTCTCGGTAGTGCTAATGGTGTTGGTTGGAGCGGTTTTTGTATCGGGTCCTGCAGGACTGTTGGCAAATATGACTCCACGCATCAGCGTGATGGTTTGGATGGTGGTGATATTCATTTATTACGTATTAGCCACGTTGCTCCCAATCGACAAATTGATTGGAAAGATTTATCCCATTTTTGGTTTTGCATTGCTATTTATGGCCGTTGGTATTTTTGTGATGTTGCTTGTAAATCATTCGCAAATAACTGAAATTACCGAAGGTTTGCAGAATCAGCATCCTACCAAGTTGCCTATTTTCCCTATGATGTTTGTGTCGATTGCCTGTGGTGCAATATCGGGCTTTCATGCTACGCAATCGCCTTTGATGGCACGTTGTCTGCGTAACGAGAAATATGGTCGTCGGTGTTTTTATGGTGCAATGGTGGCCGAAGGTTTGGTAGCACTCGTATGGGCGGCAGCGGCAGCATCTTTTTTCGGCTCTATAGGTGGTTTGCAAACATTTGTGGCAACGTTGCCTGCTACAGCGAACAAGGCATCGGAAGTTGTTAATTTAATATCTAACACGTGGTTGGGAACTTTTGGCGGATTTTTGGCTTTGTTGGGCGTTATTGCTGCACCAATCACATCAGGCGACACTGCGTTGCGTTCGGCACGTCTGATTGTAGCCGATTTCTTGAAAATAGACCAAAAACCTATAAAAAAACGTTTGTTGATATCGCTCCCAATTTTTGCACTAACGTTTATTATTCTAACCATAGATTTTGATATATTGTGGCGTTATTTTGCGTGGTGTAATCAAACACTTTCGGTGTTTACACTTTGGGCAATAACCGTTTATCTTGCAAAAAGAAACAGACTATACATCATAACTCTTCTGCCCGCAATGTTTATGACTTGCGTAAGTGTGAGTTATATTCTTATTGCAAACGAGGGATTTGGATTGCCTTATTGGTATGGTTTGGTTGCAAGTTTTATTGTGAATATAAGTTTTCTTTTGATGTTTTGCATTTGGCAAAAAAAACGTGATAAAAATGGTGTCTATGATTGATTTTGAAAAAATACCTTCACCTTGCTACGTTGTCAACGAGCAAGCTTTACGTAAAAATCTAGCATTAATTCGTTCGGTAAAAGAGCGTGCCGGAGTCGAAATAATTCTAGCATTCAAAGCATTTGCCTTGTGGAAGTTATTTCCAATAGTAAGAGAATATATTCCGTATTCTACTGCAAGTTCGCTCTCCGAAGCTAGTTTGGCATACGAAGAAATGGGCAACAAGGCACATACTTATTCGCCTGCATATACAGATGTAGAATTTGATGCAATAGCCGATTGTAGTTCGCATATTACGTTTAATTCTTTGACGCAATATGCTCGATTTGCTGAGCGTGCCAAAGAACGTGGTATTTCATGTGGATTGCGAATCAATCCCGAATTTTCGGATGTAGAAACGGATCTTTATAATCCATGTGCACCGGGTTCGCGTCTTGGTGTTGTTTTAGATAATTTTGGCGAAAATCTTCCTTTGGGAATTGAAGGACTGCATTTTCATACACTTTGCGAATCGTCGTCGTATGACTTGGAGCGTACTTTAAATGTGGTTGAAGAGCGATTTGGAAAATTTTTCACGCAAATAAAATGGCTCAATATGGGTGGCGGACATCTAATGACTCGTGAAGGTTACGATGTGGAGCATTTGATAAGTGTTTTGAAAAATTTCAAAGCAAAATATCCAAACTTGCAACTTATTTTGGAGCCGGGTAGTGCATTTGCTTGGCGAACAGGCGTTTTAGTTTCGGATGTTGTAGATATTGTAGAAAACAAGGGAATTAAAACTGCAATTATTAATGTGTCGTTTGCTTGCCACATGCCCGATTGTTTGGAGATGCCTTACAAACCTGCAATCGTTGGAGCAACGGAAGAAACCGAAGGTTTGCCTACTTATCGAATGGGTGGAAATAGCTGCCTTTCGGGTGATTTTTATGGCAATTGGTCTTTTGAAAAACCGCTTAACGTGGGTGATAAAATTGTGTTTGAAGATATGATTCACTACACAACTGTAAAAACAACAATGTTTAATGGAGT
>JAGCIZ010000024.1 GCA_017648235.1 Paludibacteraceae bacterium | reverse complement strand
TCATAAGCCTATCCCGAAATTCTTGCGTAGCAAGGGGTTCCGCATCTTCATGCTTTGTTTCATTTTCACTATGTTTGGTGTACAACTTTACATCCACGGATTGACCTTGGCAGGCATTGGACGCACGTTCTGGAACCTGATTGTGATAACCACCGTCGTTGGAATTGTTTTCGGATTTATCTATGCACCCCGTACGTGGTGTTCGTTTTGTCCGATGGGTACGCTTTCGACTTGGGTCACTCCGCGGAAGCAACAAGCAGGCTTCCCTCGGGTATGTGTATCGGTGGCTTGTCAGATGAAGTGCAAGCGATGTGCCAAGGTGTGTCCGATGCAGCTCACTCCTTACGAATCGAGTGGCGATGAAAACGGATACTTGCATCCCGACTGCATCAAGTGTGGACGATGCATTGTGGCATGTCCTACGAAGGTAATGAAAATGGATAATTAAAAGTCAGGAAATATGAAAGTAAAAGTATTGATTTTATGCACAGGCAATAGTTGCCGTAGCCAGATGGCACACGGTTTTCTTCAATCGATGGATCCACGTTTTGAGGTGCATTCGGCAGGTACAAGACCTTCTGTACGAGTGAATCCGCGGGCGGTCGAAGTAATGAATGAGGTGGGTATTGACCTTTCCTTGCACACTCCCAAGAGCGTGGAAATTTACCTGAATGAAGCGTGGGATTATGTGATTACTGTCTGCGGTGGTGCCAACGAGACTTGCCCGATGTTTGTAGGTAAGGTAGGCCAGCTCCTTCACATCGGCTTCGATGACCCTTCGGATGCACAAGGTTCGGAAGAGTTCATCATGAGCGAGTTCCGCCGCGTAAGGGATGAGATAAAGCATGGCTTTGCGGAGTTTGCGAACCGTGCTTTGGTTACTGAAAACTGAGAATGGTCAGAACGGATAAATAAAGGACTTTGCCAAAATGAGAAACTGGCGAAAGAACTCTTCAGCGAATTTTTCATTGATTGCGTTTGCAAGAAAGAGTGTTGACACCGTGGTCGGCCTCTTTTTTTGAACTTATTGTTCGTTGTTTTGCGAATTGCAAATTATTTGATATAATGTATATGAAAAAAGTATTATTCACGATTGCCCTAAGTTTGGGGTTAGCGGCTTGTACCAATGGAAAAGCCAATCATTCTGTTGAAAATCAGGAGGTAAAAAAGAATGTAGTGGAGGTGTTGTATTTCCACGGAGCACAACGATGTGCTACTTGTATGGCGATAGAGAAGAATACCAAAGAATTGGTAGAAACGGCCTATGCCGAGCCTTTGAAAAAGGGCGAACTGGTATTTCGATCGGTGGATATCAGTCAAGAAAAGGCTTTGGCTGAAAAGCACGAAGTGAGCTGGTCGTCGCTGATTTTGGTGGATTATGACAAGCATGGAAACGAAAAGGTCACAAACCTCACCGAGTTTGCATTCGGTAATGCCCGTACCTCGCCTGAGAAGTTCAAGGCTGAACTATCCGAACAGCTTTCCTAAATGCTAAATGACTAATGCAATGGAGTGGCTACAATCATTGTTGGACAGCTCGACAACACCTGTAGTAACGGCATTTCTGCTCGGTCTGCTTACGGCACTTTCCCCTTGTCCCTTGGCTACGAACATTGCCGCTATCGGCTACATAGGCAAGTGCATAGACAACCGTAAAGGGATGTTTGTCGATGGACTGCTCTACACATTGGGACGAACCGTTGCTTATACCCTACTGGGAATGGTACTGATAAGCATTCTGCGTAGTGGAGCAAGCATCTTCGGGATTCAGAACGTCAGTGCTACGTACGGCGAGATGCTTCTAGGGCCTTCGCTATTGCTTGCAGGGCTGTTTATGCTCTTCGGAAGCAAACTGAATCTG
>JAGCIZ010000261.1 GCA_017648235.1 Paludibacteraceae bacterium | reverse complement strand
TACTTGAAAAATGGACGAATTGTTTTAGGAGGAAAAACCAACGCTACGGAAAGATACATTGAACCAACATTGCTCGACGAAGTCTCAATCAGTTCTCCAGTAATGCAAGAAGAAATATTCGGTCCAGTTTTGCCAATGATAACTTTTGATTCGGAATCAGAAGTTTTACGCTTTGTAACTGAAAGAGAAAAACCTTTAGCGTTCTATTATTTTGGAAATAAGAAAAAAGCTTTGGAAATAATAGGAAAAACCACATCGGGCGGAGCTTGTATCAATGATACGATTATGCACATTGCTAACGAAAAAATTCCTTTTGGTGGCGTTGGCAATTCAGGTATGGGCAACTATCATGGATATAACAGCTATAAGGCATTTTCGAACGAACGCTCGTTGGTTATTACGCCCACTTGGTTGGATTTACCTTTTAGGTATATGCCTTACAAAATGTTTGGTTTTGTAAAAAAATATTTTCTTTAATAACGATAATAAAAAATGATAAAACTCCGCTTTTGCGGAGTTTTATTTATACGTGCAACACTATTTTCGTATAGTTTCAAACCTTTTTGCAACCTCTTCCGGCTTTCAAATCACTTAAAATTCATGACTATTTTTATACCCGAAAATATAAGATTTCTTGCTGCAATCTATCTAAAAAAGATGCAGCATGTGCACCATCCATTTGAGTATGATGGAACTGAAAAGAAATTGTGAGCGTGGAGCTAAAAAAGTTACGTTTGTATTTTCCCCATATCATAAATGGATTATTAAAAATACCACTATACATTCCAACAGCTCCATCTACATCATACTGAACTAAAGCAGATGTTCCAATAACCATACTGTCCGTTATGTCGTAATTCGTACAACTTTCAGCAACTTGCTGGGTAAGTTCCAAATATCTTCTATTAAATAAAGACAAATCTTCTATAAAGGGGATATCACAAGAACTGACTTCTCCATTTTTATTAGCTACAATAGTATTAACTGCAATGCTATCGTATTGTATTAGTTTATCACCTACTGGTAACAAATAAAATTCTTTTATTTTACATGCTGCCCTACCAATGCAATAACACATCAGCATATTAAACTTCAGATTATGTTTTTTGCTGATTCTCAGTAGCCGTGACACGTTGAGCTTCTTGAAAATAGTTACCATTGGCATCGGTGCTTTCATCCACATTTCAAAAGCATACGCTCGACTAGTTTCTTTAGGATCAATCTCTTTCATAACATATAAAAAATAAAAAAAGAGACTAAAACTCATGTTTTTCATCTCTTTCTGCGGAAGCGGGGGGATTCGAACCCCCGGTTTCTTCTGTAAGAGAAATGCAATTGTTAATACTGATTATCAATTACTTAATTCTATATTTTTTTAATTTTTTATAATTTTTGTTTCGTTTTTGTTTCAATTTTTTTCTCCAAAAAAATTGATTTTCATTGTGTTAGCTGAACTCTCAATTTTAAGATTTCTATAAAACTAAAAATTTCCTTTTTTACACAATTCAAATCTTGACAAAGGTAAAAAATATTCAAACACACTACTCTTTTTATTTACTTAATTTTTATCGCAGAAATATTCTGACAATATTAAAATTCAATTAGGAATTTCTCATTTTAGAGATTTGTTTTGGGCAATAAGAACAAATCAATGTGTTATAAAAAAATTTATTAATTTTGCACTACATACATAACATCCAACTATGGATCAATCACTTTAAAATACAATTATTTATGAAAAAAATCAGATTGTTTATTTTGGCAATAACAGCACTTATGTTTATGCCAGACTTATTCGCTGCATCGGCTCCGGCTCCTTTGTATCCGTTGCCAAATGCCCGACAAATGTATTATCTTCATAATCCACATGCCGCATTCATCCACTACGGTATGAATACTTATACAAATAAGGAATGGGGCACTGGTTATGAGAGTT
>JAGCIZ010000260.1 GCA_017648235.1 Paludibacteraceae bacterium | reverse complement strand
GCGCTTGCTCGTGGTGAGTTGCGTACGATAGGAGCTACTACGCTCGATGAGTTTCAAAAATATTTTGAGAAAGACAAAGCCCTTGAGCGTCGTTTCCAAAAGGTGCTGGTGGAAGAGCCTACGACAGAAGATTCCGTGTCTATTCTTCGGGGACTGAAGGATCGATACGAAGCGCATCATCAGGTGCGTATTAAAGACGAAGCCATTGTTGCTGCTGTGGAGTTGTAGCTTCGTTACATCACTTCTCGTTTTTTGCCTGATAAGGCAATCGATCTTGTAGATGAGGCAGCATCTCGTCTCCGTCTTGAGATGAATTCTGTTCCCGAGGAAATAGACAATCTCGACCGACGCATTCGTCAGTTAGAAATAGAGCGCGAGGCTATCCGTCGTGAAAACGACACAAAACGCATCGATATGCTTTCTAAAGAGATAGAAGACCAAAAAGCACGAGAATCTTCGCTTCGTGCAAAGTGGGAAGGAGAGCGTGATTTGTTGCAAAAAATACAGAAAAATAAAACTCTTATTGAACAATTAAAGATAGAAGCGCAGCAGGCAGAACGACAAGGTGATTATGGACGTGTGGCAGAAATTCGTTACGGAAAACTTGTAGAGGTACAAAATCAGATTTCTAAACTTCAAGATGAGTTTTCTGAGCTTTCGGCAAATGGCTCTATGATAAAAGAAGAGGTAAATGCTCAAGATGTGGCAGAAGTAGTATCTCGTTGGACGGGCATTCCTGTGCAACGAATGCTTGCTTCCGAACGTGAGAAATTGCTGAATATGGAAGAAGAAATGCATTGTCGGGTGGTGGGGCAACATAGTGCCATTGAGGCTATTGCTGATGCGGTGCGTCGCTCACGAGCAGGCTTAAACGACCCCCGTAGGCCAATAGGTTCTTTCATTTTCTTGGGAACTACCGGTGTGGGGAAAACCGAACTTGCTAAAGCCTTGGCAGAATTTCTTTTTAACGATGATAATATGCTGACGCGCATTGATATGTCCGAATATCAAGAAAAACACAGCGTTTCGCGTTTGGTGGGAGCTCCTCCGGGGTATGTGGGATATGATGAAGGAGGTCAACTTACCGAAGCAGTACGTCGGAAGCCTTATTCGGTGGTCTTGCTCGATGAAATTGAAAAGGCGCATCCCGATGTGTTTAATATTTTGCTGCAAGTGCTCGACGATGGCAGATTGACAGATAATAAGGGTAGAACAGTCGATTTCCGGAATACGATTATCATTATGACCTCAAACATGGGTTCTCAACTGATTCAGGAAAGATTTTCGGAACCAACTGCCGAAAAACAGCAAAGTGAGGAACTTTTGATTCGTACACGCAATGAGGTTGTAGAATTGCTGAAAAAACAACTCAAACCTGAGTTCTTGAACCGTATAGATGAGATTATAATGTTTGAACCTCTTGGCCGTGAAGAAATTGAGAAGATTGTTGATATACAACTGGCGGCATTGGCACGTTTGCTTGCTGAGAGCGGTATACAGTTGGAGTACGATGATGCAGCGCGGAGTTGGATTGCTTCTGCAGGATTTGACCCTCTATTTGGTGCTCGTCCAGTGAAGCGAGTGATACAGCGTGAAGTAGTAAATCGCCTTTCTCGAGAAATTCTTGCTGGAAACATTAATCGAGAAAAGCCTATTCGTATTTCGGCTGGTGACGGTGGAGTGGTGTTCAGTAACTAGTAGAACAAAGGCAAAGAAAAAGATCAACTCGGTAAGAGTTGCTCTTTTTTTTATTACTTTTGTCAGCAGAAATTAAGATGAAAAAAACATGACAATAGTTATGAAAAAAATCATGCTGTTTTTGGTGGCGCTTATGTGTTATGCGAGTGCGAGTTTGGCAGAGGAGGTGCCGGCAGTGATAGCCATTAGTGCCGATGGTAGTGAACTGGTTTACGAAATGGCTACAGTGCAAAAAATCACTTTTGTGCAAGGAGCAGAAACTTCGTCGATGACGATCGACCGCAAAGGCGAACACCCCGACGTTACGGGTTTGCGTTGTGTGTTGTTTGGCGAGCGTAATCTTTTGCCTACCGGTTTGGAATCGGTGGCAGAGGCCGAAACCAGAGTTTATGTTTTTCCAAACCCAGTGCAGCATGAACTGCATATAGCAGGCGCAGCAGAAAATGTAGTGCTTACGGTGTACAACCTCAGCGGGCAGTGTGTGTTGCAAAGCGTGGGAAATAGAATGAATGTTTCTGCACTTGTGCCCAATACCTACTTTCTGAAAGTAAACAACCAGATGGTGAAATTTATTAAAAAATAAAAAATGCTTATGAAAAAACTTTTTCTTGTTTTTAGTATCGTTTTGCTAGCAATAGCTGCTGTGGCTCAAAGCAAGTTTTATGTGTACAAAACCGATGGCTCTGCCACCGAGTTTTTGATAAACGACGTGGATAGTATCTCGTTTGTGGCGCCTACTACCGGCATAGAAAACGGCTACGAATGGGTAGATCTTGGCTTACCAAGTGGCTTGAGATGGGCAACCTGCAACGTAGGAGCAACTAAACCCGAAGAGTATGGTAACTACTACGCTTGGGGCGAAACTTCTCCAAAAACTACTTACAGTTGGAGCACCTATAAATGGTGTAATGGTTCAGGTGATACAATGACCAAATATTGCACTGATAGTGATTACGGTACCGTAGATAACAAAACCGTTCTCGACAAAGAAGACGATGCCGCATTTGTAAATATGGGTGGCTCTTGGCGAATGCCAACAAGATCCGAACAAGATGAACTACGAACTGAATGTACTTGGACGTGGACCACATTGAATGACGTTAATGGCTGGAATGTAGAAGGTCCTAACGGCAACTCCATCTTTCTCCCTGCTGCTGGCTATCGCAACAATAGTGGTTTGAGCAGCGTAGGGTCGGACGGCCACTATTGGTCGAGTTCGCTCGGTACGAGCTATTCGTACAGCGCCTACGACCTCTACTTCTATTCGGGCGGTGTGCATTGGGACTACGGCAGCCGCTCCTATGGGCGATCCGTGCGTGGTGTGTGTGCAGCTACTTCTACGCCTGCTGCTTCTAAGGGTATCGGCGCTTTCTCTGTATCAGCAGATAAGCAAGTAGCCTTTTCACCTGGAAACTTGCAGTATCATCCTGCGAATGATGAGTGGCGTTTTGCAGAAAGTCAAACTGATTATATCGGCGATGCAAATAGAAATGTAGCAGCTGATTATAATGGTTGGTTGGACCTATTTGGTTTTGGTACAGGCAGTAGTCCTACAGCAAGTTTTTATTCCCCTTTTGTCGATTGGGGTACGAATCAGATTGGAGATGATGCTCCTAATACGTGGCGTACATTGACAGATGATGAGTGGCTTTATCTTCTCAGTACTCGTACTAACGCCTCTTCTCTCAAGGGTGTAGCTCAGGTGAATGGAGTGAATGGCTTGATATTTCTTCCTGATGGTTGGTCATGTCCTGATGGTGTAACTTTCAAGTCAGGTTTCCACAGTGAATGGGGTGTAGATTATTATTCGGCTTATCAAACCTTTACTGCAGCTGAGTGGTCAAAAATGGAATCTGCAGGTGCTGTGTTTCTCCCTGCTGCTGGTGTTCGTGATGGTTCTGATGTGGACAATTATGCTGGTGGTCTTTATAATTCCTCTACTCCGTATAGACCTGTTTATAAGTGGTGCTTTTATTTTGGTTTTGGTTCTGCAGGCGCGTACCACGGTGATGACGCTAGTGATATAGGTCGCAGTGTGCGTTTGGTTAAGGATTTATAAAAAAACTGCTCCCCTAGAGCGAGGGGAGGAGAAAAGAAAAGGATATAGAAAAAAGTGGTGTTGCGAGGTGTGTTGCTTCTCCACTTTTTTCTCTTTTTTTGGGAAAAGAATTTTTATTCTTATCTTTGAGGGATTTTATTTTTTATTTGCAGATTAAAAATATTTATGAAAAAATGTAACCGTTTGAAAGGCATACTTTTGGCAGTTTTGCTGTTGCCTTTGAGTTATCTCGCAGCAGAAGAGATAAACAGTATGAATGTTTTTCTACAAGGAGAGTCTACTCCGCAAGAAATTTCTATTGATGATATTTGTAAAATCGTGTTCCCATCGGACGACGAAATGGTGGTGAAAACGCAAGGCTCGGACATCAACTTTGCTATCGATGATGTAAGGGTAATTACGTTTGGCAATACTGTAATCACTATGGTAGAAGAGAATGTGCTTCCTACAGAAACTAGCATTGTTTACATTCCTCAATCGGGAAGCGTAGTTGTAGAAAGCACCGAGTTGATTAACATTGTTCAAGTTTATAGTTTGCAAGGTGTATGTGCAAAAATGCAAATGTCTGGCAGCAATACATTGGAATTAAACATATCTGATTTGCACAATGGAATTTATATCGTAGTGGCTCAAACTGCAAACGAAATAAAGGTTGAAAAAATCATCAAACGATAAGAAAAACAAAACAAAATAACAATATGAAAACAAAACTAATCACCCTTGTTGCAGTACTGGTTACACTGACGTCTGCAATTATTGCTCAGCAATATGAGCGAGTGTTGAAAATCTATAAAGGCAATGAGGTTTTCACTCATAAAGTATCGGAGATAGATAGTATAAAAATCGACAGAACTGTTCAATGTTTGGTGTCGGCATCGGCAGCTCCTGCTGAAGGTGGTGTGGTCACTATCGATGGGATTTCATCTTTCAAAGAAGTGGAACCTGGAACTGCGGTTTCTGTAGCTGCTACGCCAAATGCAAATTATACGTTTGTGAATTGGACAGTGAATGGCAATGTGCAATCGCTAAGCAATCCTGCTACAATCACCGTTAATGCTGCAACAACTGTGGTGGCAAACTTTATGAAAAACTTGAGTTATTGTACCTCTGCGGGCAATATGACTTACGCAAGGTCGAGAAGATTAAATTCTTTTACCTTGACCAATGGAGAGAAATCTCTTTCTGTATCAGGCATTCAAGCTTCGTATAGCGATGCGGTGTATAAAGACAAAACTTCGTCTATTTTGCAAGTAACAAGTGGTTCTACGCTCTCGTTTTCTGCATTAGATTGGGAAGGAATTTGGATGCATGGATATGTGTTTATCGACTACAACAATGATGGTGTTTTCAATCAAACATTAAATGCAGATGGAACAACTGATGGAGAATTGGTAAGTTATAATTTTTACTCATCAACAGGGGCATCAACAGGAACTAATAGTAAGGGACAAGCTTCACTTGAAGATTGTGGGGTGACGAAAGAAAATATGCCATCGTGGACGTTGCCAACGGATTTAGCTCCCGGATTGTATCGTTTGCGTTTCAAAATTGACTGGGAAAGTTTAGATCCTTGTGGATCTACTACGAGCGGAAATACTATTTTACAAAACTCTGGTTGTATTTGTGATATTACGTTGCAAATTACTTCTTCGCTCCCTGTGGCTACTACTTCTGTAAATCCTGCTGGAGCGGGAACAGTTGAAATTACAGATGAAGACCCTACTGACAACGAAATAGTTTTAACAGCAAATAGAAATGCAGGTTATATTTTCAAAAACTGGACTGTAGAAGGTTCGGTAGTGTCTAGTGAAAATCCTTATACAGCAACATTGATAGAAGACACTGAGTTTGTGGCAAACTTTAGAACAGCACAAAACGTAGCGGTTTCTGTTTCGGTTGGTGATGGTGGTTTGGAAGCAACAATTTCTGCAAACACCATAATGGAGGGCGAAACCGTTACACTTGAAGCCACACCAGACGACGATCACGTATTCTCACATTGGTCAGTTGGTGGAGTTGAAGTTTCTCGCGAAAATCCATACGAAGCTGTGGTTCTTGGTCCAACTGAATATGTTGCTAACTTTAAAATACCAGTTATGCATACAATTATGCTTCAAGCAGGTAAGGG
>JAGCIZ010000259.1 GCA_017648235.1 Paludibacteraceae bacterium | reverse complement strand
CGCTTGGGAGTTTTTCTTTTACGGCGGATTCTATAGAAAATGCCGTTTGTTTTGCAGAGCGAGGTGTATTGCTCGAAAACAATTGTATTCTAAATCCCTTTACAGTTTGTCCTTCGCTAATGTTGCGATTATTTATTTTACCATCTAAAAGTGGTGATTGATGTACAACAACAGTTGCATTTGTGGTTGAGTCGGGGTGCGCAAGTTGTTCTAGAAAGGTTAATTTTTTTTCGACAACCGAATCGGTTGCTTGCTGAAACAAATCAGCCATATCTACCACATTTTGTGCAAAAACATTTGCACAAAACATTACCAAAATTGATACTAAAACTCTATTTTTCATACCGAAATAACTTGACAAAGATACAAATTATTATGACTTTAGGTATGTTTTATCTACTTTTGCAATCATTTTCTGAATTATGTCATTACCACTTACTCTCGGCAAAGAACCTATACCTAAACTATTGAAGCAATATGCAATTCCTGCTATTGTAGCAATGACGGCTTCGTCGCTCTACAACATGGTTGATAGTATTTTTATCGGACATGGAGTGGGTGCGCTCGCAATCTCTGGTTTAGCGGTGACGTTTCCTTTTATGAATCTTGCGGCAGCGTTTGGAGCAATGGTGGGAGTGGGCGCAAGTACATTGCTTTCAGTAAAACTTGGTGCAAAAGATTATGGTGAGGCAAAAAAAATAGTGGGAAACGTTATTGCGCTTAACGTGGTCATAGGATCTGTTTTCATGTTGGTGTCACTATTGTTTCTTGACCCTATTCTCTACTTTTTTGGTGCGAGTGAGCATACAATAAACTATGCTAGAAATTATATGCAGATAATTCTTATCGGAAACATTATAACGCATCTTTATTTGGGATTAAATTCGGTAATTCGTTCGTCGGGACATCCTCATCAAGCAATGTTGGCAACCATATTGACGGTGATATTAAATGCCATACTCGACCCTATTTTTATATTTGTTTTCGATTGGGGAATTAGAGGTGCTGCAGTTGCCACTATTTTATCCCAAATTTTTGCACTCATTTGGGTGTTATTTATTTTGACCTCTAAGAATGAAGTAATACGTTTAGATCGGCATTTTTTCAGACTTGATTTACGTATCGTAAAAGATTCTTTGTCGATAGGGCTTTCTCCATTTTTGATGAATGTGGCTTCTTGTTTTATAGTAATTCTTATCAATAATGGCTTACAGCGTTATAGTGGAGACTTGGCTATTGGAGCTTTTGGAATTGTTAATCGTGTGATTTTTGTCATTATAATGATAGTAATGGGACTTAATCAAGGAATGCAACCTATTGCTGGATTTAATTATGGAGCCAACCAAATGAATCGTGTGATGGAGGTTTTTGCTCTTACTGTAAAATGTGCCACGGTTATAACAACTTTAGGTTTTTTAATGGGAGAATTTTTTCCAAAGCAGATTGCATCGATTTTTACTACGGATCAGGAGTTGATTGAACATGCTGTATATGGACTTCGTTTGGCTGTTGCAGTTTTTCCGTTCGTTGGATTTCAGATGGTCGCATCTAATTTTTTCCAAAGTATAGGAATGGCTCATAAAGCAATTTTTCTTTCGCTCACCCGTCAGCTAATTTTCCTGATACCTATGCTTGTGGTGCTTCCTCATTTCTTTGGAGTAACTGGCGTATGGATAAGTATGCCGCTTTCCGACACTGCTGCAACTATTGTGTCGGCAATTATGATAATAAGTTATATCAGGAAAGAAAAAGGAAAATTATAATTCTTCTTCGCGGCGTTCAGCCTCTGTTTTCAAATTATTTACAAAACCTTCAGTACGCCATTCTATGAGGTTTTTATATCTTTTCTTTGTTATAAAGATATCAAAAAACCAGTTGAATTTGACGTTAATAGTTATTGCAAATAATTGTGTTCCGTCTTCTTGGGGATAGATTACAAATGTTCCAAAAGCTTTTTTTAGAAAAAGATTTGAGTGAAAAATATCAACTAGAATGTGAGAACTTCCATCTTCTTTAATTTCTTTTGTTACCTTGCTTTCTATGTCGATGTTTCTAAAGTTCTTAATGCCCGTTTCAATATCGCAGTAGATGTGTCCAATGCCTGTTTCCGGGTCAAAAGTGGCTTGTTTTAGTACCAGTAAAACTTCATTTCTTTCTTGATCGTTTTGTCGCCCAAGCCCTTTTAGAGCCCACTCAAAAAGCACTTCTGGATTTCCTCTAAATTGTCCAATAAAATCGTCAATAACTTCGTTGGCAGTACGATTTGAACAATGTACAATTTTTTGGCAATAGGTTCGATAAAAACCATCTTCTTTACTAGTTGTAAGAATGTGGTTTGTTGCCAAAAGATTAGTTGTAAAACAAAATAGTAGAATGTAAAAAAGTAATTTTTTCATTTTATTCTTTCAGTCTGAAATGTAGAAAAAAGGAGGATTGCTACATAACAACAACCCTCCTCCAACTATAAAAACCATGAAAAATTATCTAACTCTTCCTACGTAAGATCCATCGCGAGTATCAATTTCGATGGTTTCTCCTTCGCCGATAAACAAAGGAACTCTTACTTCAGCTCCACTTTCTACAGTTGCAGGTTTAAGTGTATTGGTTGCAGTGTCTCCTTTCAAACCTGGTTCAGTATAAGTTACTTTCATAGTTACTTTTACTGGCAATTCTGCATAAAGAATAGTATCTGTAGAAGCATCAGAAACAACATCACAAACTAAACCCTCTGTCAAGAAATCTACACCTGTAATCATGTTTTTTTCAATAATTACATCGTCCCAAGTTTCTTGATTAAGGAAGTGATATTGATCTCCTTCGTTGTAAGAATATTGGAAAGGACGACGTTCTACGCGAACATCTTCCAATTTTTCACCAATGTTAAAACGGCGTTCCAAAACGTATCCATTAACAACATCTTTCAATTTTGTACGCATGAAAGTATTTCCTTTACCAGGTTTTACATGCAAAAAATCGATACAAAAATATAATTTACCATCCATGCGGATAGCTGTTCCAATTTTAATGTCTTGAGCGTTAATCATAATAAAATGTTTGTTAAATTAAAGTTGCAAAGATAAATAAATTTACAGAAAGCATTGTAAAACTGACGTTGCTTTTGTGTTTTTAGTTTTTGAATTATTTTTTTACCAATGTTCCAATTTTTTCTCCCGAAAGAACTTTTTTGAGGTTTCCTTTGGTATCCATGTCGAAGACAATGATAGGCAGATTGTTTTCTTTACACATTGTTGTTGCAGTAAGGTCCATTACTTTAAGCCCTCGTGCATAGATTTCATCGAAACTGATTTCGTCAAATTTAGTTGCAGATGGGTCTTTTTCTGGATCTGCAGTGTAAATGCCATCAACACGGGTTCCCTTGAGCATAACGTCGGCCTCTATTTCTATGCCACGTAGAGAAGAACCTGTATCGGTTGTAAAATAAGGGTTCCCTGTGCCGCCTGACATAATTACTACATTACCTTCTTCAAGTAGGCGAATAGCTTTATCTTTACTGAAGAAGTCGCCAATTGGTTCCATCCTAACAGCTGTCAAAACACGATTTTTTACTCCTATAGCGCCTAAAGCACTACTAAGTGCTAAACTGTTAATAACCGTTGCCAACATTCCCATTTGATCGCCTTTCACACGATCAAAACCTTTGGTTGCTCCGCTCAGTCCACGAAAGATATTTCCTCCGCCAATAACAATTCCTATTTGCACTCCTTTGGAAGCCATTTCTCCAAT
>JAGCIZ010000258.1 GCA_017648235.1 Paludibacteraceae bacterium | reverse complement strand
TGCCTTCTTTTTCGGTAGAGATAATTTTTGTGGCGAATGGAGATGTAAATTGTTTTAGAATAGTTGCACTATTGTCAGTCGAGTGATCGTTAGCAATTATTAATTCAAAATTTCTATATTTCTGATTTCTAATAGATTCCAATAGTTTTGGAAGATGTTTTTCTTCGTTTTTGCAGCAAATAATAAGAGAGATAAAAGTGTTGTGGCTTGTTGTGCCGTTTTTGAATTGTGGAATGCGTTTCCATCCTATTATTACTAGAAAAGAGAAGAACGCGTAAGCGATGCAAAAAATAACTATGAAAATCCAAAGAAACATTCTTTTATGCTGTAGCTAAGGTAAAAACGGAGATTTTTATATTTTTTATTTTCTGCAAAGCTTGTGCGCAAGCAATGATAGTTGAACCTGTTGTAAGGACATCATCAATGAGTAAAATGTGTTTTCCTTCGAATTGTGAACTGTCGTGAATATCGAAAATCCCATTGGTGTTTTCCCAGCGCTCATATACCGACTTTTTGGTTTGTGTAGGATTTTCTATTGCTCTAAAAAGATTGTTCGATACGATTGGAACGTTTAGAATTTGGTTTAATCCTTTGGCAATGCATTCGCTTTGGTTGTATCCTCGTTGTTTGAGTTTGTTTTGGTGTAAAGGGACAGGAACTAAAAAATCAATTTCCGAAAAATCTGGAGACTGCAATAGTTCAGTCGCAGCAAATCTTCCTAAAACTACACCAATTTGTTGCTCTCCTTTGTACTTCAACAAATGCAACAATTCTCGGTAGTTGGAACCTTTTTGAAAAAAGAAGAATGCGGTTGCACGTTCGATATTGGCTTTTCCCCAAAAACGTTTTTCTATCACATTGCCTTTTTCAAGATGAAAGTTGGTTCGTGGAATCCGATATAAGCAAGAAGTACAAATTTCTTCTTCTTCGCCAACTAGGTTTTCTGAACAAATGCAGCAGTTTTTAGGAAAAACAAGATTTAGCAAATGTTGTGCTATGTGCGTAAAAAATTTCAAGGTCGAGTGATTTGATCGATGATATTGAAAAGTTCGTCGCAGGTTTCGGCACGAAGCATTGCGATACGTGTCTTCTTGAAATCGGGAATACCTTTAAATGATGGCGAAGCCGCCAAATGTCTTCTAGAGTGAACAATTCCTTTTCGCTCATCTCCAATCCACTCAATGTTACAACGAATATGTTCTTTGAGCAACGATTTTTCCCATTCAAAATCTTTGGCATCAAGAGGAGTGTTGTGTAAAAGATAGTGTTTGATTTCCTCAAAAATCCATGCATGACCGAAAGCAGCACGCCCAATCATGATGGCGTCTACACCATATTTTTCAAAATATTCTTTTGCTCGTTCAGGGGTAGTGACATCACCATTGCCAATTATGGGAATGTGGATTCTGGGATTGTTTTTTACTTCGCCTATCAAAGTCCAATCTGCTTCCCCGGTGTACATTTGAGCGCGTGTTCTTCCATGAATGGTTAGAGCTGCAATTCCACAATCTTGCAACATTTCGGCAAGTTTACCAATAATTTTGCTGTTTTCATCCCATCCCAGTCTAGTTTTAACGGTGACAGGTTTCTTGACTGCTGTTACAACGGCTTTTGTTATTTCAAGCATTCGCGGAATATCTTTCAATAGTCCAGCACCTGCACCTTTTCCTGCTACTTTCTTTACGGGGCAACCGAAGTTGATATCGATGATGTCAGGATTTGCGCTTTCAGCAATGCGTGCCGCTTCGGCCATTGTTTCGGCATCCTTTCCGTAAAGTTGTATGGCAACTGGGCGTTCTTTCTCATTCAGCAAAAGTTTTTGTTCTGTGCGTTTTACGTTACGAATGAGTGCATCGGAGGAGACAAATTCGGTGTAAACCATATCCGCTCCAAATCGTTTGCAAAGAAGACGAAAAGCAGGATCTGTAACATCTTCCATTGGCGCTAAAAAGAGAGGAAAGTCAGAAAATTCTATGTTTCCGATAGTCATGGTTTTAATTGTTAGTGAGAATTTTATAAAAGTCGGTATTGTCCATTATTCCTTGTATTTTTTCTGCTCCGACGCCAATGGCATAAACGGGAACGAAACCTGCAGAGTGTCCATAAGAAGACCAGCCGATATTTGCTTTGCTGTTTAATATTTTTACTGATTTAGCAATTAGTTGCTCTCCATCTAAATAGAGTGTTTGTAGTTGTGTGTTTTGGTGGTGAAGGAATTTTTTCTCAAAAATGTTTCTCAAATCGTTTGTCTCATCTTCTGTTAAATCCACATTTCCCCAGAAGCCAAAATTGTGTTCAAGGAAAGTTTTTGCATCTTCCCAACAAATGGATTTGCCTTTTTCTTTTATCATTTCCTTGAAAAGTTCATTTAGTTTTGCTGCAGATTTTTTTTGATTTTCTAGAATCTTAAGATTGAGTTTATATTCGCCAATACCAAGAGAAAGTCCTCCCGTTTCATGGTCGGCTGTTAGTATAATTAGGGTTTCATCTGGGTGCTGACGATAAAAATCGAGAACGCAACATACAGTATTTGATAGATCTTCTATTTCAGCAAAAACGGTTGCGGCGTCGTTACTATGGCATGCCCAATCAATGAGACCTCCTTCTATCATAAGGAAAAAACCGTTGTCGTTTCTAGTTAAGAAATCAATAGCAGAGGAGGTAATTTCTTTCAAACTCAAACTTCCGTCTTTGCGATCGATAGCAAAGTCAAGATTTGATTTCTCAAAATCTTGCAGAAGAATAATTTTCTCACAATCTCTGCTATAAGATTCAATTCCTTTGGCGATAAAGTAATTCGAGTCTTGTAAAATAGTTAGTGCGTTGGTTGAAGTAGAATCTTTTTGTAATTGCAGAAATCCTGCACCTCCAAAAAAATCAAAGTCGGATTTGGCTGCATCAAGAGCAATCTCGTAATTCATTGAGCGATGTGGTTGGTGGGCATAAAATGCTGAAGGAGTGGCGTGGTCTATGCTTACT
>JAGCIZ010000257.1 GCA_017648235.1 Paludibacteraceae bacterium | reverse complement strand
GCTTGAAATATTCATTTCTTGCAACTTCAAGTGACCGTACCATGCCAATATCATAAATATATTGGCAATCACAAGTAGTAGAATGGTATAAAAAGCAGTCATTCTTATTTGTTGCAACGTTCAAAGAAATTGATTGCTTCGAGTTCTGCTCGCATAGTAGCTTCTTCTTCGTCAGTCATATTTTGGAATGGAGTGCGATTTCCGCCCAAGTCAAGACCTATTAATTTCATGATGCGTTTGCCGCCAACAATATTTCCACGGAAATGGCAAATGACATTAATAACTTCTTGTGCAAAATTTTGCAATTCGCGTGCTTTTTCTAGGTCGCCATCTTTCCATGCTTCGATGATGCTTGTTAAAACTTTTCCGTTGTAGTTGGTAGTTCCGCCTATTCCACCTTGTGCTCCACCCATTGCTAGTGAAGGCAAAATGGTTTCGTCTTGTCCGTGAAGCATATCAAATTTTCCGCCTGCATAAAGGCGACATTGATTGTATTCGTAAATACTTTCAAATGTATATTTTATCCCTGCAAAATTTGGAATTCTTCCATCAACAGCTTCCAAGAATTTTACCATTGACAAAAATGCACCATTGAATGCAGGAATGTGATAGTAGTAGAAAGGAAGATCAGGTGCGCCTGCGGCAATTTCTTCGCAGTATTTTACCAATTCTTCTATGCGATTGATTTTTGGAAAAGGAGGAGCCATTGCTCCAATACCCCAAGCACCAATTTTTTGAGCATGCTCGGCAAGTTTCTTGCTACTACGAACACAGCAACTACCGACGTGAACAATTACTTTGAAATCCTTTGGAGCAGCTGCCATCCAAGCTTCGGCAAGTTGCATGCGTTCTTCGTCGGTAAGCATATAGCCTTCTCCCGACGATCCGTTTATAAAAACGCCTTTTAATCCGTTGCGTTGCAAGAGCGCTGCGTATTCTGGTATTGGTTTTAAGTTTACATCTCCATTTTCATCAAATGGTGTAAATGGTGCATTAATAAGTCCTATAATCTTTTCCATGATAAAATATTTTTAGTTCGGCAAAAATAAAAAAGTTCTTTCGAAGAATTGTGTGGGTTGAGAAAAAACAAAGAACAAGTTTTTTTTTGAGAAAGTATAAATATTTTTAACTTTGCATTAACAAAGAAAAGAAGTCGCATTGCTTTAAGAGATTGGAAAACTCAACGAAAAATTTAAAAACGAGTAAAGTTAGTTTTTAATGGCGTGCTGCCTATGGTGCAGATTACAAAGATTACTGACAGCTCAAATCCTATTAATAGGAGTTTTCTCAACAAAAAAGGCAGTGCGATATCTTTTTAAATACATAAAGTTGAATTTATCAATTTGTCAAACTATTTTACAATAAACATGTCAAAATGTTTATTTTTTTGTCGTAAAACTAAAAAAATGCTATCTTTGCGCAATTTTTAGAAGAAAAATATGAGTTATTTAATAAAACCAAAAGGATATAGTTCGTTGCTTGATTTGCGCCAAACGGAGTTTGCTATAAAGCAGTTGAAAGACTTTTTTCAACTGAATTTGTCGGCAGAGTTACGTTTAAGACGTGTTACTGCTCCTCTTTTTGTGTTAAAAGGAACAGGTTTGAACGATGAATTAAGCGGAACAGAACGGGCTGTGACTTTTCCTGTAAAAGATCTTGGCGATGCAGAGGCTGAGGTTGTTCATTCTTTAGCAAAATGGAAAAGGGTGATGTTGGCTGAGTACAAAATAGAGGAGGGTTATGGTTTGTATACCGATATGAATGCCATTCGTGCCGATGAAGAAAATCTTGGAAATTTGCATTCGCTCTATGTAGATCAGTGGGATTGGGAACAAACTATCAACGAAAAAGATCGCAATGTTGATTATTTGAAAGATATTGTGCGAAGAATTTATGCCGTAATGTTGCGTTGCGAGTACATGGTTTATGAAATGTTCCCGCAAATTAGACCCATTTTGCCTTCTGAAATCCATTTTATTCACGCCGAGGAATTGAGACAAAAATATCCTCAACTTTCGCCAAAAGATCGAGAGCGTGAGATTACGAAAAAATATGGTGCTGTATTTATTAT
>JAGCIZ010000256.1 GCA_017648235.1 Paludibacteraceae bacterium | reverse complement strand
TTAATAAAAACTACGCCATTTGATGTATATATATTTTTATAATTTTTAATAAATTCTGTTACGTTATTGTTTCCCTCTCGTGTAAAAAAAATTGTTACGTTTCCGTTTCGATTTTTTCTGCATTTTTGCAAAAAACGCAGTGTTTATCGGTGTTGCGGAAGCGGGGGGATTCGAACCCCCGGTACGGTTACCCGCACGTCAGTTTAGCAAACTGGTGGTTTCAGCCACTCACCCACACTTCCTAACCGCTTTTCTTGAAAAGCGTTGCAAAAGTAAACAAGTTTTTTCAAAACTCAAACAAAAAGGCAGAAATTAATTTTATTTTTGCATATCAAATAGAAAATAAGAAATGAAAAAAAGAGTAGCAAAACAAAAAACTCAAAAATCAAAATCCTCAATAAAACGCAAACTAATTATTGCTTTTACAGCAATTGCATTTCTTTTTATCACATTTTTTTCCTACCAATTCTATACCTATTTTCTACCCAACTTCACTGTAAAAACAGATGAAAAAGTATACATATATATTACTAAAGAAACAACATTCAACGATGTTGTTTCTCGATTAACTCAGCAAAAGATAGTTAAAAACGTCAATTCCTTTAAGCGTTGGGCAAAAATGAGGAGCTATCATAAGTACCTAAAAACAGGACGTTTTGAAGTTATTGACGGAATGTCAAATAAAGACTTAATTTTTAACCTTTCTCGAAAAATTCAAACTCCTATAAAATTCACGTTCAACAACATACGCACAAAAGAACAACTTTGCAAACGTATCGATGAACAATTTATGATTGATTCTGCAACAATGAACAATGTTCTGAACGACAAAGAGATTCTTCTGAAATATAATGTATCAAAAGAAGAAGTCATAGCGTTTTTTATCCCTAATACTTACGAGATTTATTGGGATATCTCCGCCACCGACTTACTCGAAAGAATGTATAAAGAGTACCAAAAATTTTGGACAAAACAACGTTTGGAAAAAGCAGAAAAAATCAACTTAAAACCCATTCAAGTTGCTACTCTTGCATCTATAATTGACGAAGAAACAAACCTAAAAAAAGATAAACCTATAATTGCAGGGCTTTATCTTAATCGCCTCAAGCGAGGAATGCCTCTTCAAGCATGCCCCACAGCTCGTTTTGCTGTTGGAGATTTTACACTTACCCGAATTCTATACGAACACACACAATTTGATTCGCCATACAATACATACCGCCACAAAGGTCTTCCTCCAGGTCCAATTCGTGTTGCATCACCCGAAGGAATTGATGCCGTATTGAACTATACCAAAAGCAATTACCTATATATGTGTGCAAAAGAGACGATGAATGGCGAACACAACTTTGCATCCACTCTATCGGAACACAATAGAAATGCTCAACGTTATCAAAGTGCTTACAACAAGCTTTTTAGAAAAAAATAATTTTTCTACTAAAAAAAATTTGCCTATCTTAAAAAAAGCACTATCTTTGCAAAAGAAAAACATCGCGGGATAGAGCAGTTGGTAGCTTGCTAGGCTCATAACCTAGAGGTCGGAGGTTCGAGTCCTTCTCCCGCAACAAAAAGTTGATTGCGATACATTCCTGAAAAATGTATCGCTTTTCTTTTTTACACACTCTTTTTTCTTGTTTTTTCATTTCAAAACTCAATCAAACTTTTCAACAAAAGTTGTAAATTTGCCCAATTTTTATATTAAAACTTCAAATAAAAAGACATAAAAAAATGATTTGGAACGAGTACATTGAATGCATGAGCCGCGATGAACGTGCAAACTTGCAAAGCGAACGATTGCGCAAAATGGTTGAACGTTTGTACACCAACGTACCTTTTTATCGCAAAAAATTTCAAGAAGCAGGAATTTCTCCTTGTGACATCAAAGGAATTGAAGATCTCCCAAAGTTACCTTTTACCTATAAACAAGATTTGCGCGACAATTATCCTTTTGGATTATTTGCTGTGCCACAATCAGAAATTGTACGCATACACGCTTCTAGCGGAACTACAGGAAAACAAACAGTAGTTGGCTATACTCGTAAAGATTTAGACATGTGGTCCGAATGTGTTGCCAGAGCTCTTACATCTATTGGCGTCAGCAAAAAAGATATTGTTCAAGTAGGATATGGATATGGACTTTTCACAGGAGGTTTAGGCATACATTATGGTATAGAAAAACTTGGAGCATCTGTTATCCCTATCTCTGGAGGAAACACTCACAGACAAGTTCAAATGATGCAAGACTT
>JAGCIZ010000023.1 GCA_017648235.1 Paludibacteraceae bacterium | reverse complement strand
TGATTCATTGATTATTCGCGTGGCTTCATCTTTTGTGAGTAAAGAGCAAGCATTGTTGAATTTTGAGAGAGAGGTAAAAAATCGTTCTTTTAGTGATGTTATGCTTTGTGCAAAAAATGAATGGAACGAAAAACTTGGTCGGATTCGAGTGGGAGGTTAAGTTGTTTCTAATACAATTCGTACGTTTTATTCTTGCCTTTATAGAACATTGCTATTTCCACGCAGGTTTTTTGAATATGATGGCGAAAATAAGCCAATTTATTATAGTCCTTATGATGGAAAAATTCATAGCGGAGTGATGTACACCGACAACGGATTTTGGGACACGTTTAGGGCTGTGCATCCGTTGTTTACGTTGCTTTATCCTGAAGTGACGGAAGGTGTTTTGCAGTCGTTGCTTAATACTTATGACGAAAGTGGTTTTTTGCCCGAGTGGGCAAGTCCGGGCCATCGCAATTGTATGATAGGGAATAATTCTCTTTCATTGATTGCTGATGCATGGCAAAAAGGTTTTAGGAATATAGATAAAGAAAAAGCATTTAAAGCAATGCTTAATCAAACCTTGGCTCAAGGAAGTGAATCTTCGGTTGGAAGAAATGGATACGAAGATTATCACAAACTTGGCTACGTTCCTTATCCCGATTATTATGAGGCATCGGCTAAGACGCTCGAATATGCTTATGCGGACTGGTGTTTGGCAACTTTTGCCGAAAGTATAGGAGAAAGAGCTATTGCAAAAGAGTATTTCATAAAGTCCCAAAACTATCGAAATCTCTTTGATAGCAATGTTGGTTTTATGCGTGCGAAAAATAAGAAAGGTGAATGGATAGAGCCTTTTGATGCTACGGAGTGGGGCGGCCCATTTACCGAAGGTTGCTCGTGGCATTACACATGGAGTGTTTTTCACGATGTTGAAGGATTGGCTCAGTTGATGGGTGGATATGAGGTTATGTCTCAGCGACTTGATTCTATGTTCAGCGCTCCAAATACGTTCAATTATGGGACTTATGGTTTTGTTATTCACGAAATTGCAGAAATGGTTGCTCTCAATATGGGGCAATATGCTCATGGAAATCAACCTGTTCAGCATGCAATTTATTTATACAATTATTTGAAACAACCTTGGAAAGCGCAACAACGTATTCGTGAGGTTATGTGTCGTTTGTATTCGGCAACGCCTGATGGCTATTGTGGTGATGAAGATAATGGCCAAACTTCGGCATGGTATGTTTTCAGTGCATTGGGTTTTTATCCTGTTTGTCCGGGTACGGCAGAATACGTTTTAGGAAGTCCACTGTTTCAAAAAGCAACTCTGACGTTGCCGAGTGGAAAAACGTTTGAAATTAACGCCTCAAACAACTCTTTGGAAAACGTATATATTAAACATGTTTTGCTTAATGGAAAGACGTTTGAACACAACTATTTAACGCACAAGCAAATTGTTTCTGGTGGAAAATTTGATTTGAAAATGTCAAACACTCCGAACAAAAAACGTGGAGTTGAAATTGATGATTTGCCATATTCATATACAGAAAAGAAGTTAGAGAAGTAGTATTATATTAACAACAATTTTTATGATTATTACAATAGGAAGAGAACTCGGTAGTGGAGGTCGAAAAATTGGGAAATTAGTTGCCGAAGAGTTGGGTTTGCCTTTTTATGACAAAGAACTTTTGAGCGAAGCAGCTAAAAAAAGTGGTCTTACTCAGGAATGTTTTGAGCGAGCCGACGAGAGAGCGCGTCACGATCTTGGCGTTGGTTTGTTTGGATTCCGTTTCCCTTTTCTTGGAGATGCCTCAGCACCTATTGTTCCTGGTTTTTCCAACGACACAATTTTTCAATTTCAGTCAGATACCATTCGTACTATTGTGGAAGAAAGTCCTTTAGGCTGTGTTTTTGTTGGTCGTTGTGCCAATTATGTTCTAAGAGATAAAAATCCATTTAACGTTTTTATTTCTGCTACCGAAGACAGCCGAGTGAAGCGTATTGTTTCCTATTTTAATTGCTCGGAAAAAGAGGCCAAAGAGTGGATAAAAAAGATTGATAAACAACGTGCTGCGTATTATGATTTTTATACTTCGGTGAAATGGGGCGAAGCAAAAAATTACCATTTGTCGCTCAATTCATCGGCGTTAGGAGAAGATAGTTGTGTTCGGCTTATTGTGCAGTCGGCAAAGGCATATTATGCTAATTTGGGCGAAAAGAAGTAGTCTTTTCTTTTTTTACTAAATTTGTAAAAGTTTTTATTTCATAAAAAAATGAGAAAGAATTTATTGTTAGTTGCAGTTTTTTGTTTTGCGCAAGTAGTTTTTGCTCAATCGGTTGTCGATTATGTGAATCCGTTTATCGGAACAACCAATTTTGGTACTTGCAATCCGGGTGCTGTTTGCCCCAATGGGATGATGTCGGTAGTTCCGTTCAACGTAATGGGCTCTGATATGAATGTTTACGACAAAGATGCTCGTTGGTTTTCGACGCCATACGAGTATAAAAACAGTTTTTTTACGGGATTTTCTCACGTCAATTTGAGTGGTGTTGGTTGTCCCGATTTGGGTTCGTTGCTACTGATGCCAACTACGGGAAGTTTGGAGGTCGATTATAAAAATTATGGCTCAACCTACAAAGAAGAGAAAGCCTCTCCGGGTTATTATTCCAATTTTTTGGAAAAATATGGCATCAAAACCGAAGTTTCGGCAACTGAACGCTCCAGCATAGCACGATTCACTTTCCCCAAAGGAGAAGCAAACATTTTGCTGAATCTTGGCGAGGGTCTGACCAACGAAAGCGGAGCAATGGTGCGCAAAGTGTCGGCAACGGAAGTGGAAGGCGTGAAACTTTTAGGTACGTTTTGCTACAATCCTCAAGCCGTTTTCCCCATCTATTTGTGATGCGAGTGAGCAAACAACCTAAAACTTTTGGTTATTGGAAAAAACAACGCCCTATGCAAGGCGTAGAAGCCGAATGGGATATCTATTCGGGAAGATATAAGTTTTATACCAATTATTCTCGCGAAATTTCTGGCGACGATGTTGGCGTTTATTTCTGCTACGATGCCGAAGAAAATGAGCAAATCGAAGTGCAAATTGGAGTTTCGTTTGTGAGTATGGAAAATGCTCGCCAAAACCTCAATGCCGAGCAACCTACCTTTGATTTCGACAAAACGCATCAACTTGCTCGCTCGAAGTGGGAAAAAGACTTGGGCGTGGTGCAAGTCGAGGGCGGAACTCCAGACCAAAAAACCGTTTTCTATACGGCGCTTTATCATGCTCTAATTCACCCCAATGTGTTGCAAGATGTGAATGGAGAATATCCACAAATGGAAGGAGCAGAAGTGTTAACTACACAAGGAAATCGCTATACGGTATTTTCTCTTTGGGATACGTATCGCAATGTGCATCAGTTGCTTACGCTTCTTTATCCAGAACGTCAGTTGGATATGGTGCGCACGATGCTCTCCATGTACAAAGAGCATGGTTGGTTGCCAAAATGGGAACTCTATGGCCGCGAAACGCTTACCATGGAGGGCGACCCTTCCATTCCCGTCATTGTGGATACGTGGATGAAAGGTCTTCGCGACTTTGACGTAGATTTGGCTTACGAAGCGATGTGCAAAGGTGCAACTACGCAGGGCAAAGACAACCTGATGCGCCCCGACATCGATCCTTATATCGAAAAAGGCTACATTCCTTTGGGCTTTTTTGCAGCCGATGCGTCGGGCGACAACTCCGTTTCGCATGCGCTGGAATACTACATTGCCGACTGGGCGCTGAGCCAAATGGCGGAAAATTTGGGCAAAAAGAGCGATGCAAAAATTTTCTACAATCGTTCGATAGGGTACAAAAATTACTACTGTAAAAAGTTTGGAACGCTGCGTCCAATTTGTGCCGATGGCAAGTTCTTAGACCCATTCAATCCATTGCAAGGAGCTAACTTTGAACCCGTGGCTGGTTTCCACGAGGGAAATGCTTGGAACTACACCTTCTACGTGCCTCACGATGTGAAGGGACTCGCAAAACTGATGGGAGGCGACAAAAAGTTTGTAGAGAAACTCCAAATGGTGTTCGATAAGGGCTTCTACGACCCTGCCAACGAGCCCGACATTGCCTATCCCTATTTGTTCAGCTACTTCTGTGGCGAAGCGTGGCGTACGCAAAAAGAGGTGACACGTTTGCTCAACGAACATTTCCGCAATGCTCCCGATGGCATTCCGGGCAACGACGACACAGGAACGATGTCGGCTTGGGCGGTGTTTTCGATGATGGGCTTTTACCCCGACTGCCCCGGAAAACCAACCTATATGCTCACAACGCCTACGTTCGATCGGATTGAGCTGCGCTTGAACGAAAAGTTCTACCCCGAGGGAAAACTCGTGATAGAAAAAACCGAAAACCTACCTTACATCAAGAGCATTAAGGCAGGAGAAAAAACACTGAAAGGTTACAGCATTTCGCACGATGAATTGACATCGTGTGGAAAGTTATTGTATAGAACTAGAGAATAAAAAGAAGATATCTCTTTTTTAAGAGTAAAAAAGAA
Organism: Paludibacteraceae bacterium; assembly: GCA_017648235.1. Classification (GTDB taxonomy): domain Bacteria; phylum Bacteroidota; class Bacteroidia; order Bacteroidales; family Paludibacteraceae; genus RGIG9608. The sequence goes on along the minus strand of JAGCIZ010000023.1, from coordinate 246 downwards.
TTGTATATTTGCAGCACTTTGCAAATATGCAAAGTGGACATACTTAAAAGCGTTTTAGCTTTTTCTTTCTTGCTGAAAGTTTGGCGACAATAGTAGTGAAAGAATAAGTGATAAATGCTCACGTTTGGCGTGAGCTTACTTATTTTCGTACTACAAGGTTATGCCAAACACCTCAGCAAGCGGGATACGTTAAGTTTCACGCTTTTTTTATGTCCATAAGAGAACAGATAATTTATCTTATGTTTA
>JAGCIZ010000255.1 GCA_017648235.1 Paludibacteraceae bacterium | reverse complement strand
GTGCAAGATAAGTACAATCAAACTGTTATCTACAACAGTAGAAATTTAATAGTTCGTTTAAACGTTACCGCACAATAAGCAGCGGTATATCTACAACAGTAGAAATTTAATAGTTCGTTTAAACATCTTGTTTAAATTCATAAATACCAGATCTACAACAGTAGAAATTTAATAGTTCGTTTAAACTCTTCTTCAGTCATTCCCAAATAGTATCTACAACAGTAGAAATTTAATAGTTCGTTTAAACAGTTCGGGAACTTGCCAAAATGTTTATCTACAACAGTAGAAATTTAATAGTTCGTTTAAACACAAAAACTCAAAAAACCAAGTCAAATCTACAACAGTAGAAATTTAATAGTTCGTTTAAACTTCGTTCTCATTACTCAAGTACCAAGATCTACAACAGTAGAAATTTAATAGTTCGTTTAAACTTTAAAAATTTGGTTAGAAATTGAACTATCTACAACAGTAGAAATTTAATAGTTCGTTTAAACTTCTGTTAATGCAGAAATAGACTCCGCATCTACAACAGTAGAAATTTAATAGTTCGTTTAAACCACAAGCACCCAAAGCCCCCCCCCAATCTACAACAGTAGAAATTTAATAGTTCGTTTAAACACACAACAGAGCAAGAGGTTCGCACATCTACAACAGTAGAAATTTAATAGTTCGTTTAAACATGTATCCAAAGTGTTCTTGGTGTTATCTACAACAGTAGAAATTTAATAGTTCGTTTAAACATAGGCACGGTCTGCGAACACACCGATCTACAACAGTAGAAATTTAATAGTTCGTTTAAACTCAAAATGATAAATCGTGCATTGATTATCTACAACAGTAGAAATTTAATAGTTCGTTTAAACCCTTGCATATGTACAACAGTACTGAATTTCACTAGATTTCGCTATTTTAAAGCTATTTTTTAATAAAAAACACCTTATTTTCATAACAAATTTCCAGTAAGACTCAGGGTTTGCAACTAACCAATCAGAAAGAAATCTTTTTCTTCATTTTTGGCATATCCGTAACAAGTTTTTTTACAAGTTGCAGACAAGTTAAATATAATAATGCTATCTTCCTCCGTAAAGGACTTAACATAATTATTTTCAATTTCAGTCATAATATTTCGTAAAACAGCTTCGCTATTATGAATTTCAAAAACAGAATACTGTAATCGAAAACCAAATTTTGATAAAAATTTTGAGAATTTCGTTCTAACTTTATCATTGCAAATATCATAACTTACTAACAACATTAAGCTTCCTCCATATAAAATACAGGAAATTCTTGAATAGGTTTTTCTTGCATAAACGCTCTATAATAATTCTGAAGGTATATAAATATTTCATTTCTGTATTCTAAAATTGCCTCTAAAATAATCCCTACATACTTTTTAGAATTTTTCCATGGAAGTATATATTGATTTTGCTTTTTCCAAAAATCTTTTTCTTTTACTTGTCCTAAATTAAGAGCTTTTAAAATAGCAGAATCAACAATAGGTCTAAAAGGTTCTTCTAAATCACAAACTAATGATTTTCTATGAAAAAATTGTGTATGCAACACACCGACATAAACATCAAAACCATACATTTCTAAAAGAGCGTTTATAATATTAAATAAAATCGTATAACCAATATCCATCAAAGTATTTGTAATATCATTTTTCACTCTTGGTTGTCTAGATTTCCAATCATAAGCAGAAAAAAGAGAATTAAAATAAATTTTCGCGCCTATTCCTTCTATTCCCATAATTTCTTGTAAACTCAAGCCAGGTGCTAAAACTATTTTTTCATATTCATCTAATTTTTCAATAATCATTTTTTCATGTTCTGTTTTTGAGCGTTTCCGTTTTAACAAAAAATTCTGATTATGTAATTTATTTGAAATAATATATGCACCAATATCCGTCTGATTATAAAAATATTGCTTTTGTCTAAGCAAAACATTCCCTTCGGCTTTGGCAGGCATAATTGAAGTTACTCGTAAATTTGGAGTCATAAAAACAATAGTAAATCCAAATTTTTTTGATTTTTCTAAAACACCCGTTGTTAAAGAATAATTACCACAAATAAATAACGCAAAAAGTCTATAACAAGTTGATTGATGTTTTATTTTTCCATCTCTATCGGCCACAATTAAATTATCATTTTTGAAACTGATTTTTTCTTCTTCATCTGTAAAAACAAAAGCAATTTGTTTATGTTCAAAATCTCTTGTACTCATCATTTTAAAATCCTCCGTTATAGGATTTTGGTGCTAATGGTCTGTCGCAAAAATCGTTGTAAATACAGTTTTTACATTTATCTTCATTTTGTGGCACAAAAGATTCCATATTAAAATTTTGCATTGCTTTGTTTGTTGTCTTGAACTTTTCAAACATTTGAACATCATCTTCTGGCAAAGGAATAGGATATAATTTATTATCATCACTAGAATAAAATCTAAGTTGTTTTACTGTATACCCCATTTCTCGCAAACACATACATTGTGCATACAACTGAAAAACATATCCGTCATAAATTGTTTCAATATGCTTTTTACGTTCAGTTAGCAAACCTTTTTCAGTATCAAAAATGTCTATTTTGCCACACAATTTATACTCATCAGAATAAATATCTAAACTTTGCAAAATATTTTTATGGGTTGAATATCGTTTTTCATCAATTGCTTCATGTGCAGCCTTTCCGTCTAATTGCGGTGCTCCATAATAAAGACGTTCAGAAAGGCTTCCATAAAGCTGATGATAATAAATTGAAAGCGGACAAAATATAAAATCGTTTAGATAACTAATTTTTAGGTAAAGTTCCATCTTTAAACTCCACCAACTATCGACAAAATGTCGACAGTTGGTTTTAGAATTTAATCCTTATATTCTTTCTCCTGAACAAACTTAAACCAATCGGCGTTGGAAATTTTCATATCAAATTTCTTCAAAGACTTTTCATCTGCTACATCAAATCGCTTTAATAAACTCAAGCCTTTTAATGCAATATGATATGCACCGTTTGCGTCTGCGTCTTTTGGTAAGGTTGCATTGTGTTCTTTTTTACCTTCTTCACGAGAATCGAAGAAAGTTCCATCAGGAGCTTTTACTGGTGAAATAATATAATCCTCTTCGGTTCGTGCATTGGAGTTACGCATTTGAAGAATAAGTTTGAAGTTATAAAGCAATGTATCCCAGAAATCTGCAACTTCTTTAGATGGTTTTTCTCCATTTTTCAAATCAGCACCAATTCCCATAATAGAATCTAATAAATCATTTCCGTTTGTATAATCGATATTCACTTTTTGGAAAGCTGATTTTAGTTTTTCTGTAATCAAAACATCTTCATAAGATTTTGTTTTTGAATAATACACAATTCTTTTTTCTCTTGAATAAACAGACCATTTACTAATAAACATTTCTTCTTTTGCTTTTCCGTTAAAGTCTTTGTAATCAAAAGTAAACACAAAAGAATCTGTATCGTTATCAAAGGATATACTTTTAAAGTTACTGAAGAAATCACGCTTTTTATGAACATTTGTTAAATCCTTAAAATTGAACATATTTACAAAGCCAGTTTTAGGATCAATTTTTGAAGTATAACCTGCAGGCACGTAAAACAACATCCCAGATTGTTTTCCTAATTTTTGGAAACTCTCAAACTGACTTGCAAGTTGATACCCATTCAGAACTCCACCAGCTTCAGTAAGTCCTTTATCCTTAAAAACAAGATAATTTAATTTATCAATAAGCATATGCTCAAATTTTTGATAAACTTGTTTTTCTACATGGAAACGACCTCGTTTAAATCCAAAGTTTAAATCTTCCATTACAACTATTGCGTTATGTTTAATCATTAACTGTGCAAGTTTATGAATTACAGCAGAAAGATAGCCTTCTTTTAATTCAGCAATTTTTCCTATTGTTTGCCAACTTTTTCTAGCTTCATCTCGTTCCTTTTCCCGTTGATTTAATTTTTCATGATAATCAATGATTCTTGGTTCAGCATCATTTCGACTTTGTTCAACTGTATTAAAACTAAACTGTTCTAGAATTTCTCCTTTTTGATTTATTAATGAAAGATAAATCAAATGACGTTCCCCTCTATCAAGTCCAATAATATTAACATCTGGATTATTTTTTAGAAATTTTCTTACATTTTCATTTAATGAATAAGAATTTCCAGAAGCTTTGAAATTAATTGTAATTGGAACATGGAACAAGAATTTTGGCACCGTATAATGTTTGTCTTTTATAATGTCATGTTTTGCAACTTTTATGACAACATCATGAGTTCTTTTATATTCTTCAGCATCTTTTGAAAGTTTATCCAATTTTCCATTAGCGTTTTTATAAATTTCTTCATAAATATTTTCTGGAATAGATTTACCATCTTTTGTAAGTTTGTTTACAAGATACGAATCTTTTTTATGCACGATAGGATTTTTGATTCCAACAGGACGATAAAAAAGTTCTGCTTCTCCATTTAATTTTAAACACACATCTTTTAGATTTTCTTCACTAAAAAGATTTTTCCAATAAAGAGTATGCATATTTGGTGTTCCTTTTGATTCTGATGAAAAATCTTTGTTGTAAATTTGGAACAAATAAAGTTTTCCATCTTCAACCATTTTTTCAATTTCTGACACAGGAATATTTGTAAAAGAAAGTTTGTAGCCTTGTTCTGTTACTTCACGATAAAAATCACTTATATCTTTATAATTTTTTGTATCAGAGAATTTGAAATCAAATTTTTTCCAATCTTCATGTTGATTTATAGCATTTTTAAACCAATCAATTAATTTATGACAAAAATCAATGTCAAATGAATCTCCTTTTTTATGTTTACCTTTTTCATAATCGTTTAAGATTTCTTTTGGAGGATTAAATGTTTCTTTTCCTTTTGTAGAAAAGAAAACTTTAGGTAACATTTTGTTTGGCCCTGGTAATAATTTATAAACCATTTTTTCATAAAAATCTTCATCTTTCACTTCGTATTTTTCAGCAAATTTTGGTTTATCTTTTGGATTCATTATTCCAATATAAAACATTCCATTTTTGCGAAACAAAACAGATGTATTTGCTTGTTCTTTGTTTAAATCCCATCCATCAGCTAAAGTTGGATTATCAAAGTTTAATTTATATTTCTCTGGTGATGCTACTTTTTTTGTTAGATAATTTCTGGTTTTATTGTAAACAGAAATTACTTCTTTTAATGCGTTATAAACTGTGTCAAAATTTGCATAAAAAGAAGACTCTCCTACACCGTTTACTTTTAAAGGTTTTACGCGATGAAGTAATTCTTGCAATGAATCAAGATAATCTTTTATTTTAGAAACTGTTTCAGAATCTTCTTGTAATTTTTCTTTTTCTGAAGTTTCAAATGCCTTATCCATATTTTTTCTTTTTACTAGAATATCATCACACATTTCTTCTATTGAAAGAGCAACAAGTTCTTCACTTGGAATATAATTACCTGTTTCTTTTTCGTAAAAATATCTATACCTACGTCCAAAATAATCTGCAATTCTAATATTTGTTTCAGGTATATTATCGCTTGAGTATTTTAAAACATCATTTAACTCTGCAAGTGTATAAAATCCCTTTGATTTATTTTCTCCTTCATCTTCTAAAGATTTTACCCAGCGAGATTTCTCTGCCTTTGTTGTAAATTTTTCTTCCGCGTAATAATTCATTCTTGCTTGTAGCCAAGCCCAATCTCCAGTAAGAATACGCGAAAAATTATTAATGTCTTTTCTGTTAATATAAATTTCATTCAAATCTTGTTCATTTATAGAATCAAATAATTCACAACATTTTTCAAAAATGGATTTTCCATCATCTTTTGATTTTTCTTCTAACTTATTAGCACAATCTTCAATTGCTTGTATTAATTCATCATCAGAATCAATAGCTTCTATTTTGAATGAAAGACTTGTTCTATCACTTAAAATCTGCTTAAAAAGAGGAACCATTTTTATTCTTTTATTGTTCTTTGCAAATTCTGGATGTTGTTGCCAATAAAGATTTAGGAATTGATTTATTCCTCGTAAATTTTGCTCTTTATCTTTTTCAACAATGCCGCCAATTATTTGATTATAAAAATCAATTCCTCTTTGATTTTCTGCACCACTTTGACAGAGATATTTGTTAAAAGATTGAATTGAAAAAATATCAGAAAGTTTTTCATTTCCTAAATATTCTTTTAGTTCATTTTCAACATCAGTAATAACATCAGGACATTTTTTTTGAATTGTTTCAAATACTGAAATGTTTGATAAGAATTTTGGAAAATTATCATTTACTATTCTATATGGAACGGCTGTTGGAATTTCTTTTGAAGAATATACATTTTCTCTATTTTCTTGAAACCCTTTAAAATATGAATAAAATCTTTTAAATGTTTCTGTTGCTTCTTTATTTAACTCTACAGAATTATCTTTTTTAAACCATTCTGGTAAAAGTTTATTAAATAAATCCTTTGGCGTTGATGCTATTAAAGCTTTAAAACGTTTATCTGAATTAAATACTTTTAATATTTCATCACGTTGTTTTTGCTGAGCAGAAAGCAAGTTTACATCGTCGCTTTTTGACTTACGATATTCATTTATCTCTTTTGCTAAATTTTCCCAATTTAAAGACAGTGTTTTTAATACATCATCAATAAAATAACAATGATAATTATCTATTATTTTTTTTGCATCTTTATAATCTTCAGATTTTTTCTTATCTGATTCCAAAAATTTCCCTGTGGAAATATTTTCTAAAGTTTTTCCTATGGTTTTAATTCAAAACATAATGTTTTTGAAACTGAATACCCATTCCCCTGTCCACAAAATTTGTTAATAGTTGTCATATTATACTCCTTAAATCATTTTTCTCCTAAAATACTCTCTTTTTTCTTACGTAGTTTCAAAAAATTTGCTTTTTTGTGCGAATTTCCGCAATTTTTATCTGTTTTTCATCAAGTCAAAACTTATAAAAATAAACACAAATCTATATCAATTTTTGACACAATAAAATATTGCATATCTTTTTTTTATTTTTAAAATTTTTCAAAAAAAGTGTTGACTTTCAGATTTTTCTTTGTATATTTATTTCAAAATCTGAAGCAATTCACAATAAGGATTATTCCGTTGTGAAAACATTTAGAGCGGCGCTTAACGGCGTCGTTCTCTTTTTTTTTGCAGTGCGAGTTTAATTTTTTCTTAAAAAAACAAAAAAGCCCCCAGATGAAGGCTTCTTTGTATCTGGCGTACAACGGGAATCAGGCATTGCACGACTCATCCAGATGTGTGAAAAATTAGTATCTATTTCAAAAAAAATCAATAGGTTTGTGAAAAAGAAGTCTTCCAAGTCGGAATAGAAAAAATAAACTAACTTTATGCCATGCAAATAGGTCGATTTTACCATACTGTTGTGAAAGATGAACTTCCTCAAGGTTTTTACTTGGAAACCGAACAAGGAGAACGCGTTTTATTGCCTGGTTCTAAAGCGCCAGTTGGGTTAAAAGTGGGCGATTTTATTGATGCGTTTATCTACCTAGATAGCGAAGATAGGCCGATTGCTACTACAGAAACGCCTCTTGTTGAAGCAAACCATTTTGCAGTTCTTGAAGTGAAAGATGTGAATTCTATCGGGGCTTTTTTAGATTGGGGGCTTGATAAAGACCTTTTACTACCCTACAAGCAGCAACTTGGTGGCGAATTACGCAAGGGCGATAAGTGCGTTATTTATGCACTTGTCGACCAGAAAAGTGGGCGTCTTGTGGCTACCGAAAAGTTGCGCCGCTTTTTTGAAACCGATATTAGCGAGTTACGAGTGGGGCAAAAGGTTTCTCTTGCAATTTACGAAATGGAAGATTCGTTTGCAGAATGTCTTATTAACCTTCGTAGTTATGGCAGGCTTTATTTGCACAAAAACGAAGAGCGTCTTTATATCGGCGATCAGATTGATGGCTACATTGAAGATATTCGTCCTGATGGGAAAATTACGCTTTCAAGATTTCCTGTTGGCTATAATACGGTGCGTTCCCATGATGCTGGTTTGCTTCGCGAATTGAAAGAAGCTGGTGGTTTTTTGCCTTATGGCGATAAAACGCCACCAGAAGAGATTCAAGAACATTTTGGACTTTCTAAAAAGGCTTTTAAAAAGTTGATTGGTGGGCTTTTCCGCGAAGGGAAAATTGTGATTCAGGATAATGGGATTGCATTGGCTTCTAATAAGAATTCTCGGGCAAAAAAACATTTTTAAATAATTTGTTATGGAGAGAGGTCTTGTGCCTCGTGGCCATCTGTAAAACTTATCAAGAAGTCCTTACAAGTAAAAAAATCAAAAGCCTCCTGCTGAAAAGCAGGAGGTTAGATTAAATCAATTCAAAAATTATAGTTCTTTAATTTCTTGCTCAGAAAGACCAGAAATGATTCTGATTTTATCAATAGGAATTCCTTCCATAAGCATCACTTTTGCCATTTCACGTTTAGCATCATTAATGCCTTTGATTTCTCCATCCAAAAAGCCTTCCGCTTTGCCTTTAGCCTCACCTTCAAGGAAACCTTCTTCGTAATCGGCTTCAGCGATAGAAGTGTAGCCTTTGTTTTCTAAAACTTCTAAAGAGTCCATAATGGTTTCCTTTTCTTGTTGTGGAAGCGTTTCTCTCAAATATACCAAAATTTCTTCTAAAACAGAAGAATAGCTGTTTCCTTGTTTTAAAAGCGATGCAAGTGCTTCTTTAAAAGCGGCTTGTTGCCCAAATGAATCAAAAGCATAACGCATAGCAACCAAAACAAGTGCTAATTGTGGGTCTAAAGAACTTAAATCAAGTTCAGAATGGCCTACGTCAATAAATTCCAAATGGAATGGCAAACCCACATTTTGGAAAAATTCAGGGTATTTTGGGTACGGTTTGGCGTTTAATGGATTCCATTTTTCGCGACCATTGTAAACGATTATGGCAACCACAGGAATATCGCCAGCTTTTTGTTGCATTACTTCGAAGAAATACTTTAGCAACTGTTTACGGACATTTGAATCGCGGTAAGATTTGTGCTCAAGAATCAATCCAACAATTAAATGCGCTTTTTGATTAGAATTGTTTAACTCTACTTGAAATGTAATGTCGCTTTGTCCGGAGAAACCTTCTCGTGGAGCCGTTCCTGGAATTTCCTGGAGCGTATCAAGGTTTACAAGTGTTAGCAATTCCGCAAGATGCGGGTTACTTTTGCTTGCTAGCGTAAGGAGGCTTGCGGCGTTTTTCGGTTCAGAGAAAACGGTTCTAAAAAAGTTATCATGATGTCTTTTTTGTTTTTTCGTCATAAGCGTTTTTTGTTTAAGGTTAAAGTTTCATATAAAAAAAGGCGGAACTTTGCTTTAAAGACAAAGCAAGGTTTCTATTTGTATAAACGCTTAAGCAAAGGAATTATGATCATAAAATTTTGCAAAAGAATGTTTACAGAACTTGTGCCGGAAATTGCGATGAGATTGCTTCTGTCACTACGTTCCATCGCAATGACAAGAAGCTTGTGGCAAGTGTAGGGTTGTCATGGCGAGGAGTCTTTTAAGACGACGCGGCCATCTTGTTTTTTTTGTCATTACGAGCGTAGCGAAGTAATCCAAAAACAAGTGTTGCTTGCAATGAGATTGCTTCTGTCACTACGTTCCATCGCGAGTGACAAGTTAAGGATTCTCATCGCGAACGCAGTGTGGCGATCTACTGGTAAGGAGATTGCCGCGCCGTGTATTCTACACGGCGCGCAATGACAACTTGTGTGCAAGTGGCAAGAAGCCGCGAGCAAGAACCATTCGCAAGAAGCTATGAGCAAGATTCGTGGGCAAGTATTTGTTTGTAATAAAAAGGTTTGTCGACGATTTTTGCAACGCAAAAATCACCTTTCCTTATGAGACATCTTTTTGTAAGTTTTTTTGCATTTTTTTTAGTGTATATTTTGTGTTTGTAGGGTTTTAAAATAGGGTGTTTTATGAAATCGTTTGATTTTTCGCTTTCTGCAATTTTGCTTTTGGCTGGTTTTGGTTTGTCATTTGCAGATGTTGATATTTCTATAGATGCTAATTCTTTGCGTAAACCGGTTTCGCCTTTTATTTATGGTAGGAATGTGTACGCGGGCTATGGTGGCGAACTTTTGGATAATAATGATTCTGTTTCTGCTGAAGAACTTGTGAATATGGAACGTTATCGCGAGGCCGGGATTCGGTTTTTGCGCATGAATCAAGGGAATAATTCGACTAAACATAATTGGCGAAAGAATATGTCAAGTCACCCGGATTATTATAATAACGTTTATTATCATAATTGGGATTTGTCTGCAAAAAAGATTCTTGATTATATGCCTAATACTAGCGCTATGTATGGGTTTCAATTGACTGGGTTTGTGGCGAAATCTTTGGATTATAATTTTGCAGATTGGGATTATAAGCAACAATACGGACAAAATGCTCCGCAGAATCTGGATTTGGCTGGCGGTGGCGAAGTTGATGGTAGCGGGAACTTGATTAAGGAGGGAGATTATAGACTTTATTTAGAAGAATGGCCAGCTGATTCTACTGTGGGGATTGTGGAACATTGGAAGAGTAATCTGAAATACGATATGAGTCGTTTGCAATATTGGAGCATGGATAATGAACCTGAAATTTGGCCTACGACACATAGTGATTTACCTTTGAGTTATACTTATGGGTCTTTAGAAACGCCTGAACGAATTATCCAAAACTATGTGGCTGTCGCCAAAAAAGCAAAAGCGATTTTCCCTGATATTAAACTTACTGGGCCAGTGGCAGCAAATGAATGGCAATGGTGTAATTTGCGTTATTATAATGACGCAGGCGAACTAAAAGAAGATGTGGCTACAGATGGAACGATTCGTTATTGTTGGCTTGAATATTTTATTAAACGTATGGCTGAAGAAGAAAAAAAAGCCGGCATGAAACTTCTTGATGTTTTGGATATTCATTGGTATCCGACAGAAACAACTTATGAACATTGGATTAACTGGCATAGAGTTTTCTTTGATACGACTTACAATTATCCTGGGGCTAATGGTATTAAAAGAGCTAACGAAAATGCAAAATGGGATAATTCTATTACAAAAGAATACATTTTTAAACGTATTAATGACTGGCTTGAAAAATATTTTGGGAAAGACCATGGAGTTACTTTAGCGTTTACTGAAACTGATTTTATTGATAAAATGGATGTGATGACTCGTGCTATTGTTTATGCTTCTTATATGGGAACGTTTATGGAAAATGAGGTTGAAATTTTTACGCCTTGGACGTGGAGAGAAGGAATGTACGAAGTGATTCATTTGTTTAGTAATTATTCTAAAGAATTCAGCGTTAATGATGTTTCTTCTAATGATTCTTTGGTTTCTGCTTATACTACTATTAACAAGAATTCTGATTCTTTAACTGTTATTTTGGTGAATCGTTCTGAAAATGATGCGCAAAAAGTGAATTTGAATTTTGATAATGTTGATTTTACCTCGCAAGATTACCCCACTCTTTTACTTTCAGGCCTTACTAAAGAGACTTTTGTTTCTAAAGCAGATAATGCTCTGAAAAAAGGGAGCGCGACTTTAACTGATAATAAGTTGAGTTTAGAACTTCCTGCAAAATCAATTACTGCGATTCTTCTTTCGCAAAAAAATAGCACCAAAATAAATGAAATGAAACAAAATCGCCCACTTGTTTCTATTGAAAATGGAAATTTGGTGATTCAAAATCCAACTCAAGAATCTTTAAGTTTTGAAATTTTTAATTGTTTAGGACAAGAACTTTATAGTAAAATAAATTCTTTAAATAAAACAGAAATTATAAACATTAAGGATTTAGAAAAAAGCTATTATATCATTCGTTTTAAAACAAAAAATTCTTTAGACTTTCACAAGGTTTTTATTAAATAAATATGAAGAAAAAAATTGCTTTTGTTTGTGTCCATAATTCTTGCCGGAGCCAGATTGCTGAAGCTCTTGGGAAGCTTTTCTTAAAAGACAAATTTGATGTTTATTCGGCGGGTTCAGAGACTAAAGAGAAAATAAACCAAGATGCTGTAAGACTTGTAAAAGCTATCTATGGCATAGATATGGAAGAGTCTCAGTATAGTAAGACTATGGATAAAATTCCTGAACCCGATATTATTATTTCTATGGGGTGTGAAGTCCAATGTCCTTATGTAGGGAAAGAATTTGATGAAAATTGGGGCCTAGAAGACCCTACTGGAAAATCAGATAAATTCTTTTGTGAAATCATTCAAGAAATAGAACAAAAAATCAAACTTCTAATGTGATTTCTATTTTTTGGAAAATGATTTTTTCTATTTTTTTTGTATGAATAAAATCTTTTTCCAAACAAAAATTTTGCTAACGCTTGTCATGCTAATGTTTAGTGCAGCGCAAGTTTTTGCCGAATCTGGAAAAAGCATTGCAAAAACAGATTTTTTCCCTCATAATCCAACTACCGAAAAGTTTAATGAAACTTGGTCTTATCAATTTGTTTTTGACAACGGTACTAAAGCTTTTATGAATATTGCTTCTTTGCATATTCCGGCTTCTGGCAGAAAAATTGGCTGCGATCTTGCATTCTGGAATTTTAACGGGAAATCGTATTCTGTCGGGAGACAATACCCAAAAGAACGCCTTATTGCCCAAAAAGAAAAAGACCGCATTACAATTAAAGAAGAATACATTTTAGAGAACTTGCCTGGCAAAGGCCATAGAGTTTTCTTTTCTACTTCTAAAAATGGTGATTTCTTGTTAGATTTAACTTTTGAATCGGCTAAAAAAGGGTTTGTGCCAGCTAATAATTCTGAATCTTTAGGAAATGATAAATTTACCCAATTTATTCACATTCCTTATGGAAGAGTTTCTGGAAAAATCGCCTATAATTCTGATACTTTAGAAGTTAAAGGTTATGCAATGATGGAGCATTCTTTCCAAACGGCTCAAGCAACTGATATCGCTAAAAGAGTGATTTCTTTTGCTACGCGCAATTCGTCTAAACCATTTAGTGGAAAAATTGGCATTGCTGAAAATGGAAAATTGTTTGGTTATGCTGTTTCTTATAAAAATGACAATGTTGAAATTTTAAAGCCATTAAAAATTTCTGTCGATAAAAAAGATTATGATGGAGAAAAATTTCCTAAAAATGCTTTAGACATTTTATGGAGTGATTCTTCTGTTACTACTATTAATGCTAATAAACCTCAACAGAAATTTTCGCTATTGAATAATTTTGATGGTTGGCTTGCTAAAAAAGCGGTTAAGGTTTTAATGGGTGGCGAACCTTTTTTCTATCGCGGTCAAAATAAAAATGCCGAAAATAAAATCATTGATTGGAGTGTTTCTGGATTATGACTTTATTTAGACCTTGCATTGATTTACATGATGGCCGTGTGAAACAAATTGTCGGTAGTTCTCTTTCTGATAATGGTGAAGGGCTTAAAACCAATTTTGAAACCGATCGCTCGCCGGCTTGGTTTGCAGAGTTGTATAAAAAAGATGGCTTGCGTGGTGGCCATGTGATTATGCTTGGGAAAGGGAACGAAAAGGCTGCTAAAGAAGCTCTTTTGGCATACCCTAATGGGCTTCAAATTGGCGGTGGCATTACTGCCTATAATGCTTTAGAGTATTTAGAAGCAGGCGCTTCTCATGTCATTGTCACAAGTTGGATTTTTCCTGATGGGAACCTCGACTTTAATCGTTTAGAACTTTTAGCAAAGACTGTTGGTAAAGAACATTTAGTTTTAGATTTAAGTTGTAAACGCTTTATGCCTTCGGATTTGTCTTTAAATACAACACCTCGTTGGAAAATAGCAACCAATCGTTGGCAAACTCTTATTGATATTGAAATTTCAAAAGAAACGCTTAACAACCTTTCAGAATATTGCGATGAGTTTTTAATTCATGCTGCTGATGTCGAAGGCAAACAACAAGGCATGGATGACGAACTTATTATGTTCCTTGCTGCTCATTCAAAGATCCCTTGCACTTATGCAGGCGGCGCTTCTTCTCTTGCAGATTTAGAACATTGCAAAAAAATTTCTAACGGAACTATCGACCTCACCATCGGATCTGCTTTAGATTTATTCGGTGGAAAAGGAGTGAAATATGCCGATTGCGTCAAATTCAACAAAGCTTAAACCAAGCGACGCATTAGACACACGACCAGAAATCTTTGGTCGTGAAGTGACTAGTACTTTTAAACAAATGCCAAGTTTTAAACACCAGCCACCTGGTAATATGCGAACTTGCATGATTCCACCTGTTGTTTTTGGTTCTCTTTTATTTAATTTGCCAAGACTTTTAAAATTGCGCTTTTTCTTAAAAAAAGAACGGAAAAAACACCCTATTGATGATGTTCGCATTTTATTTTATTCTGATAATCTTGATGAAACCAATGGCATTGCAAATAACCTAAGAAATGTTATTCCTTATATGCGAGCTCATGGTATGAAAGCCTTTCTTGCTGGGAATGCTTTTAATACACGCCCTTGCGGTGTAGTTGAAAATGGTTATTGTTTACTGCTACCTCGTATGTTTAGCATGGAACAACTTGGGTATGCCAATAGTGAACTTGCGATTCCTCGCATTGGACCTGTTTTAAGATTACTTAGGCGCTACCCGGTTGATTTGATTGAATTTGAAACCCCTAGCCCTGGTGCATGGCTTGTTTGCCTTTGTGCAAAAGTGGCAGGCATAAAAGTTTTCAGCCATTACAGAACAGATGTCCCAACATACACGCAAACACTCGTTAAAGCAAAATGGATGCATCGCTATGTTCTTTGGCTTATGCAAGTTTTTTATAGAATGGCGCGCCCAGTAATTAGCCCTTGTAATGACTATGCCAAAATATTGACTTCACAATTAAAAGTTCCTGAAAATCAAGTACAAATTTTACCTCGTGGTTTGCCACTTGAAAAATTTTCTCCAGAACTCCGCGGCAAAGGAACATGGGAAAAATTCAATGGTTCAAAAAATGTAGAGCAAAATAATCGCAAAGTCCGCTTTTCTTTTATTGGCCGCATTTCTAAAGAAAAAAACTTGGAATTTTTAAACCGTGTCTGGAAAAAATTCTCTGAAAAATATGATGATGTAGAACTTATGTATGTCGGTTTTGGCTGGTATCTTGAAGAAATTCAAAAATTTCACAAAGAAAACCCTAGTGTCCATTTTGCTGGCGAACAAGGTGGCGAAACTCTGGCTGGGCTTTATGCCGATTCTGATTTTTTCCTTTTCCCAAGTACGACAGATACATTTGGAAATGTTGTAGTTGAAGCTATGTCTACTGGGACTCCAGCTATTGTTAGTGACTATGGTGGCCCACATGATATTGTGATGGATGAACAAGCTGGTTTTATTTTGCCTATTGATGAAACAGCTTGGTTAAACGCTCTTGAAAAATGCAGAACTCTCTTTTTAGAAGATTCTTATGCTTATGAGAATATGCGCAAAACAGCGCACGAGCGCAGTTTAAAGTACACAATGGAAAGTTCAACCAAAGCTCAATTTGAATATTTCCGCAAATTGAAAAAAGAGGCTTACCTGAAAAAGTAATGTTTGCTATTGCAACTTAATTTTAAGTGTACTTTAATTTTTGAAAATATTATTTTGCATTATCACTCGCAAAAGAACTTGCCTGCACTTCTTGTCATTGCGAGCCGTGCAGAAAGCACGGCGTGGCAATCTCTTTGCAAGCAACACTTATTTTTGATTACTTCGCTACGCTCGTAATGACAAAAACCAAGATGGCCACATCGTCTTAAAAGTCTCTCGCCATGACAAGCCGCACTATGTTCGCGATAACAATCTTTTTTTTGCACTTGCCCAGCAATTCTTGTTGCGAATGGTTCTTGTTCACAATTCTTGTCACTTGCGTTGGAGTGAAACGACAAAAGCTATTTCTACAAGAAAAGTCCGCCGAAGGCGGACTTTTCATTAATACAGAAATCGTTTAAGATTCTTTCTGTCGAGAAGCTTCAAATTCTTTCACAAATTCAGGATCAGAAATTTTTTCAACAATAACTTCTGGCGTTTCTTCAGCAACATTCACATTTGCATTTTGCGGTAACCATGGGCGTTGCAAATTCTTTTCCCAAGAAACGCTTGGCACCGTTTCACGCACACTTTCTACAATAGGCAAGCCAAGCAATTCACGTGCTCTGTTCAAAGCAGCATCAATTCCTGCAAGTGCGTTTTCTTCACCTAAATCTTTTAAAACGCCAGCTCGAGTAAGGGCTACAATCGGTTGAGCGTGTACACCCGAAAGCAAGAGTTGTGTATTCTGTGCTCTACAACGAGATAAAAGGTTTTCTATCATCTGGATTCCAGCGGCATCAATAGAAGGGACCTGTCGCATTCTAAGAATCAGAATTTTAGGGTGACTGTTCATCATATCTAAAGCGGTTTTAAACTTTTCTATTGCGCCAAAGAACATAGAACCCACAATTTCATAAACCAAAACGCCTTCTGGAACCTGGCGGGCTCCGATATTATTCGGGTCAGAAACTTCTTCGTCGCCTTCACGCAATTCAGCAGAAATTTGGTCTACTTCAGCGACTTCTGCCATACGACGGATAAATAAAATTGCTGCTAATAAAACGCCAACTTCAATAGCAACTGTCAAATCAATAACAACTGTTAAAATAAAGGTCACAAGTAAAACAGCAACATCACTTTTAGGCGATTTAAATAGCTTGATGAAATTTCTGTAACCACACATATTAAAAGCTACTTGGAAAAGAACTGCAGCCAAAGCAGCCATTGGTATCATTTCTGCATATTTTCCAAAAATAAGCATAATCAAAAGGAGAATTACCGCATGTACAACGCCAGAAACCGGACTAAAAGCACCATTACGAATGTTTGTTGCAGTACGTGCAATAGCTCCTGTTGCTGGAATACCACCAAAAATTGGCGAGAATACGTTTGCAATACCTTGTCCAATTAATTCTGTATTAGAACGGTGTTTGGTACCAGTCATACCATCGGCAACAACTGCAGAAAGTAAAGATTCAATAGCACCAAGAATGGCTATGGTTAATGCTGGCTGGAACACCTTTTGCATCATATCAATACTGATATTAGGTAATGCCGGCATAGGAATACCCGTTGGAATTTCGTTTTTTGAACCAATGGTCATTACACCATGCAATTCATCCCAGCCTAAAACTTTAACAAGAATAGTTGAAACAATAATCGCCACCAAAGAACCAGGAACTTTACTTGTTATTTTAGGCCAGAATATGCAAATTACCAAAGCTAAAATACCAATCAAAACAGAGTAAAAATTTATGGTATCAAATGATTGGAAATAAAGTTTGATTTTTCCTATTGCATCAGCAGGTTCTTTAATGCCATCAGGAAAAGTGAATCCAAAAAAATTCGGGACTTGCCCTAATGCGATAATAATAGCGATACCTGCAGTAAAACCAACTGTAACCGGGAATGGGATAAACTTAATAATTGCACCGAATTTAGCTAAGCCAAAAATAATGAGCATAATGCCAGCCATAAGCGTGGCTGTCGCTAAACCATCATAACCATATTCTGCTACTATGCCATATACAATAACAATAAACGCACCTGTAGGTCCGCCTATCTGGAACCTAGAACCACCAAAAACGGCAATCAAAAAACCAGCGACAATAGCTGTATAAAGCCCCTTTTCTGGCCCAACACCTGACGCTATAGCAAACGCAATCGCTAAAGGCAACGCCAAAATACCAACAATCAACCCTGACATTAAGTCATTTATAAAATTTTCTTTCGAATAGCCTTTTTTAAGGCAACGAAATGATTCTGGCGTGCATTGAGTGGAAACATCCTTCATCCAATTCTTGAAAGAATGAAGAAAACTATTTTCTGACATAATATTCCTTTTCTTTAGAAAATGCGGTCTACAAAGACCGCCCAAATTTAGTATGAATCGTTTCTAACGAAAAGGGAGTAAAATGATTTTTATTTAAAAAAAAATTACAAAAGCCCTTTTTTGGCGCTACGGAGCATATTTTTGAGTTGTTTACTCGAAGGTAAAACCGCTGTTTTATCATTTTGCTTGTTTTTTAAAAGGCATGCTTCGCAATAATGAAGTGTTACCATACCACAAGAAGCAGCTCCATCAGTTCGTTCAATTCGCCTCACTCGAATAGTCTTTAAAGGCGCTTCCTGATGGCAGCGATCACAGACTTTTACTTTGCTTTTTTCCTGAGCGATATTATCAAAAGTAGCCATTATGCCTCCTTGGATGTACCTATTTCAGGTATGTGTTTTTCATGAAAGACTTTTGAAGAAACAATGCTAACAAAGTCAAACACATAGGTGTCGGTTCACCCTCTTCATTCCAGAGGTTACGAACAAATTTACCTCGTGCTAATTGACGCTGTTGAAATAAAGTTTCTTCTTTTGCAAAATCAAGCAAAATAATATTTGAAGACTGAAGCGTTCCGATTAAATCATTCCAATGGTTGATAGAGGAAGGCATGTTTGGTGACGCTGCTTCTGGGATAGTCACTAAATAAATTTCACCAGTTGTCCTTACGGACACATCTAAAATAAGTTTTCTAAATAGATTAAACAATTCTTCAGGAGGTACTCCCCGACGTAATTCTCTTAAGCCTACACCAAAAATAATTCGCCCTGCTTGTTTACCAATAATATCTAACTCTTGTTTAGAATACAGACTTTCTATAGAACCATATAATGGAGTGTTAAAAACAAATTGCCTAGGGCGCTCTGGTTCAAGGCATAAAAGCAATTGCGAAAAGAGCTCCGCGGCTTCGCCGCGGGGCCCGAACATTTCATCGGCAATAACTAAAGTTCTGTTTTCCATTCTTATGGAATCTACTTAACTTCATTCTGTTTAAGTATAAAAATCTTCCAAAAATCGCCTTTTTTTTCTCTTTCTAGAATCAAATGGCCATCAGCAATTAATGCACTAGGAACATTTTCTATAGGATTCCCAGAAGAAACCAATAAACAAACTTTTGAATTAGCTGGCAATGCAGAAAGTAAAATACGAGCCCGAATAGAAGCTTCTGGGCAAGAAAAACTCCTCAAATCTTCTTCAAAAATCACTTTTTTATCGTTTTTCGCTAAAAATTCTAAATGAGGTTCTACGGCAAAATCAAGAATTTCTGATTCATAACGTTCTGGAAAAGAAAACCAACTCACTAAGTGCGGATTTTCAGGTAAAACTTCAGAAAAAGCTTTTTCTGGCGAAATTAGCGTTTTTTCGGGGAATTTCCCTTTTAAAGCCTCTTTTACAGCAAAAAAAAGTAACGAGCGAAGACTTTCCGAGAATCCTTCGCGATTTTTACCATTTTTCGCCCATTTTTGCAATATTTCTCGCTTTTTCAACCTTTTATCACCAACAAATAATTTAAAAAGCTATCTCTTTTTAGGAAAAATGTAGAAAAGTCAGAGAATCCTTTCTATATTTGCGCTTAAGTTTTACAACAAGGTAGACATAACAAATGAGTCAGTTTCTACTAAATGTAATTTTTGTTATTTATGTGATAGCCGGTGTTGGCCTTGTCGCTTACGGTTTCAATTGTTACGCAAGCATTTACCTTTTCTTAAAAAACAGTCGTCGTGTTCGCCTTACCGACAGAAAAAATATTCTCAAATTTTACAGAGAACATTCTTTAGATGAACTTCCTGTTGTTACAACCCAACTCCCAGTTTTCAATGAAGCTAATTGCGTAGAACGTTTAATTGAAGCTGTTTGTGCTATGGATTATCCAAAAGACAAACACGAAATCCAAGTCCTTGATGATTCCACTGACGAATGTTACGAAGTTACCAAACGCAAAGTTGCAGAAATGCAAGCCCGCGGTTATGATATTAAACTCATTCACAGAACTATCCGTAAAGATTATAAAGCCGGTGCATTGAAAGAAGGTATGGTCGTTGCTCGTGGTAATTTCTTGGCCATATTTGATGCTGATTTTGTTCCTGAAAAAGACTTCTTGTTAAAAACTATTCCTTATATGGTTATGGACGAACAAGTAGGGCTAGTTCAAGGTCGTTGGGGACACTTGAACCGCATGGAATCCGGTTTAACACTTGCTCAATCAATTGGTATTGATGGTCACTTTGTTGTCGAACAGTCTGCTCGCAGCTGGGGTAACCTCTTTATGAACTTCAATGGAACTGCTGGTGTTTGGCGTAGACAAGCTATTGATGATGCCGGTGGTTGGGAAGGCGATACTTTGACTGAAGATATGGATTTGTCTTACAGAAGTCAGTTGGCTGGTTGGAAAATGAAGTTCGTATTTGATGTGATTGTTCCTGCAGAACTTCCAAACGACATCAACGCATTTAAAGCCCAACAATTCCGCTGGGCAAAAGGTTCTATCCAGACTGCTAAGAAAATTCTTCCAAAAGTTTTGCGTGCAAAGGTTCCATTTAAAATTAAACTTGGCGCTATTATGCACACCACACACTACTCTATCCACCCTTGCATGTTGTTTACCGCTCTTTTCTCTTTACCACTACTTGCTTGGTATGAACCTATTAAAGGTTTACCAGATTGGATGTATTTAGTTGGTTTCTCATTTATTCTTCTTGCTGCTATTGCTCCTTCTGTTCTTTACCTTGTTGCTCAACGTTGCTCTGGCTATGTCGGTTGGAAAATGAGAATTCTTTCTTTCCCAATTCTTATGGCTCTTGGTGTTGGTATCGCTGTAAGTAATACACGTGCCGTACTTTCTGCAGTTCTTGGCTTTAAAGGTGCTTTTGTTAGAACTCCTAAGAAGGGTGCTAAATCTCTTAGCCATTATGCGCAGAAGTTCCCATTGCTAGCTCTCATTGAAATTTTAATTGGTGTTTATTGTATCTTTGGGCTTCTTGAATATATTGGCGCCCAAAAGTTTATTATCGGACCATTTATTGGTTTGTATGCTATTGGTTTCTTGATGGTTGGCGTGTTGAGCTTTATGCATTACATATCTAACTTGATTGAAATGCACCGCATAAAACAGCAATTAAAAACTCAACAAGCTTAATTTCAAAAGCGCCTTTTAAGGCGCTTTTTTATTGCTGAAATTTTTTGGGGACAATCTTTTTACGGATTGTTGATTTTCGTAAAAGCCTTAATGAATCTAAACTTTGTTCAAGAGAAGTTTCCCGTGCTTTATGCTTTTGATTGATAACATAGAGTTCACTTGTAAAAAAATATAATGCCGAAAAGATTAAAATGGCAGACGCTAAAGCAGCACTTGCTATTTCAATTAGTGTAAAACCGCTTTTTAAATTTTGCACGGGATAATTCTCCACAGATTTTTTCCTTTGACTTCAACTCGAACGAAAGGTGGATTTATAGATACAGGTTCTATATGAAAGTCAATAGAGTCCTTTTCTATTGTTTCTGACTTACACAATGGTTGAACTTTTACAAGAGAGTCTAATGTTGCTATTTGCAAAAGGAACTTTTCTTTTGCTTGCTTATTCCGTTTTTCAATTAGCAAGAAATGTTGATGCACTTGCATAGACAAATAAATCCCTAAGTTTAAAAGTAATGCTGACACAAGAATTTCTAATAAAGAAAACCCCTTTTTCATAGCCACTCCAATATAATTGGTGTACCGGAATGCACTCCAAAAAATGCCGGCATAGGAATATCTTTTTTCAACTCCCAATCTTTTGAAAATCCTAAAAGATTTGCTTTGATATTTTTATCTGGCAAAATATCCATTTCTGAATTGATTTCTGCATTCCATAATGTGCCTATGAAATGTGAACCGTATTGAAATTCAAGCGAAGTTTTTCCATTCCAACTTGCAGGCATTAAAGCTATAACAGAGGGATACTCGCCAATAGTTCTGTTTTCAAGCGCTACTTCTCTTGCGCTTACGACTCCTTGAAATTTTATGGTGGTGAGTGAAATTTTTTCACTCGTGTGCGCTTCTAAATGGCGCACACGCCATTCGCCTTCTAGGCGAATGGCACCACCTCCAAAAAGCATAAGAGTGTCAACACTTCCTCTTCCTCGAAATAAAATATCACCAGAACAAAAAATACAAGCTTTATTTAACGAAGAATCTAACTGAACACGAACATCTCCATTTTCTACTGCAAAACATTCCGAAGGCAATCTTTCAAAATAACGATTCCCATACAATGTATCTTGTATATATAAAGCATTTTTTAACGATAAAAGTCTGGATTTAAAAACCTCTTGCAGTTCTAAATTATTCTTAAAAAAATGATAATTTTCAAATCCATAACCATAAACCGCGCATAATTCTCCTTGAAAAAGATTAACACACGCTTTATCCCAAAAACCATTTTCTTCAATACGAACATTAAATAAATTTTTTATTGGCAAAGCATATAATTTTGCATAAATTGACGCTTCGGCTTTATACAATTCTTGAAATCGTTTATATTCTACAAGAACCCCTTGCATTCCATTATCCGACAAAGAAATCAAAACCATACTCAATGGGAGTAAAGAAAAAAGAATCGCTAAAACTATTGGTAAAGAAGCTCCACGATTCATTTCCCAACTTCCTTTAACCATGTTTCATTTCCACAACGAAAAAGTACAGAATGATTAAAAACAGAATCTACCCTATACCCATTCAAAGACTCTCCTTGTAAAATCATTTCTTTTCCGGTAGGTGTTTCTATTAAACAAGAATAACCAGCCACTACTCCAAGAATTTTAAAACTTTGTTTCAGACATTTTTCTTGGAGTTTATTTGTATGCAAAACCTTTTCTTTTTGCCTTTCTCTGTTTAGAATAAATTTTTGAACTTTTGGAATTTGCCATCGTTTTTCTAAAGAATCAAGAGAAATTAAACTGGCCTGAGTGATTTCCATTTTGGCTAAAAGAGGGCCTAAAGAAAAATCCAATTGCCAAATGCTACTTAATTTCTGCATTTGAAATGAATACAAAATAATCTGAGGTGCAAAATTTGATAATTCGCTAAGTAAAAAAATTAACTCGTTAAACTCACCTTGAATGCGCCCATTCAAAGAAACGGAATCCATTTGAAAAAATAAAATTTCTTTTGAATGTTTTAAAAGAGATTTCCTAACCGTTTCTGGCTCAAAATCTACAATAGAAAATATCGGTAAATTCAAACGCAAATTTTGCAACGAATCTATTTGTTTTTCAATTTTCCAAATTTCTTTTTTATAAATACTTAGATCTCTGTTAGCATTTTCTTTTACACAAGTATAAAGCCAAAAACTAAAACCCGCAAGAAAGATAATGGTTGGAAAGAAAAGCCATATTATAATTTTAATTCTTTTATGGGACATAAAAACCTTCTAGAATTCCTGTTTCAAAGTTCTCCCCTTTCCATTTCCTCTCTTGGATACGAAATTTTTTTAAATGAGCTTGTTCTAAAGTGCTTTTTAGAAATTTTTCCGAAAAAGAATTTTCTGAAGAGTATTCTAACAAAAGTTTCCATTTCCCTTGTAAGCGTTCTCCCCGAAATCGTTGAAAGTTTTCACCTTTAAAACCCACTAATGAAAAAAGCTCTTGCGGGAAAAATGGAAAATCTTTTACCCAAGGGATTTCTTTCCATTGCTGAAATTCGTTTTGAAAAGCATTCTGTTTAATTTCTAATTCTTTAGCCAAATTTTCTTTTATACTTAAAAAAGTTTTTTCTTTTGCTTGCTTTAAAAAACCAAGAGCAAAAAACAAAGTCCCTAAAAAAAACAATAAAGAAACTATTTTTATCATTCTTGCTTTAAAAAGTGGTTTCCAAAATTTTGAACTTTCTAAATCAACATTTCTCCAAAAAAAATCTTTTGCAGATTCTTTAAATAAAAAAGTTTTTTCCTTTTGATTAGCTTCAAAAACAACAAAAGGAACACCTTTAAAAAGAACCGATTTGTCTTTTAAAAAAAATTGGATTTTTTCAACCCGAGCTGACGCTACTTTCAAGTTTTCACAATATTCTCGCCACAAATAAACTAAACGACCTTCCCAAAAAAGCAAGGCGAAAAAAACTCCTTTATGAAACTTCCAAAACAAAAGATTTTCGCCACCGTCTTTTTTTTGCATTACATTTTCTGCAGTTTTTGTTAATGCCGCTATTAATGGCAAAACTCTATCGACTTTCTTTTCTAAAGAATTTTCTTTTGAAATAAAAAATACAACTATGCGGTGGACACGGCCTTCGGCAGTATTAAAAGAAAATAAAGGTATTGGCACTAATTTATCTTTTCCAAGAATTCTTGTTGGAAAATTATTTTGCAATTCAATTTTCATCTCTTGATAAGAAAGAATTTTATCAAAAGGCAAGCAAATTTCTATCATTGCCAATTCTACATCTACAAAAGCCACTTTTTCAAAGCCGCATTTTTCTATTCTCATTTTACGGCTCCTTTTTCAACACTTTGGGCGTTATAAAAACCACTAATTCCGACGTTTCTTCTTCTTTGGATACGTAACTAAAGAATTTCCCAATCAAAGGAATGCTCCCCACAAAAGGAACTGACGAAGACACTTCCGAAGTTGTTTTTCGTAAAAGTCCTCCTAAACACAAAGTTTCTCCATCTTTTAAAGAAATAGTTGTCTGTAAATTTCTTGTACTTATGTCTCTTGGGCCATCGCCAGAACTTCTTGAAGAAGTTTTTATTTCTGGCAAAACATTTATGGTAATTTCTCCTGTTTGTGTAACGGTTGGTGTTATTTCTAAACTAATTCCATCATTAAAAGAACGATAATCAACTATCGGATAACCATCTGGGGAAACTTGGTTGACTTGATAATAACTTGTGTTCGTTACAAAAATTCCAGCTTTTGTCCCATTCATTGTACTGATACTCGGGCGAGCCAAAACTTCAGCTAAATTTTTTTCTTCTAATGAAGCTAATTCTAAAATAAATTGATCAGATAGCACTCCTATCTTTCCATACCCATCAAATAAACGCATGTCTTTGCCAGGGAAGGAAAAATAACCCCGGAACCCTAAATCAGCTTCACCTGTTTTTCGAGAATTTCCACTATGAAACCCTATTTCAAAAGCATTTCCTTTTTTAAATTCAACAATTAAACATTCCAATAAAATTTGCGGAATAGGCAAATCAAGTGTCGTTAGAAAATTTTCTTGTAATGTAATATCGCTTTCGTTCCCAATAAGTAAAACGGCATTTTGTTCTTTTATTTCAAAATATTTTCCACCTTTATCGCCAAAACTTTTTTCTAAAAGTTCTACTGCTTTAAGTGCTGGCAAATATCTTAAAGGGAATAATTTTGTCTTTCGAAAATTCGCTTGTTTCTCTTTTTCGCCTACAAAAATTTCACCTTTTTCACTTAGAATATAAGTATAACGGCTTCCGTTAAAAATGGTTTCTAATGCTGTATTTAATGTAACACTATCAAGTGATAACGTAATATTCTCTTCGGCTTCAGCATAAAGTACAATATTTTTTGAAGCCTTTTTCGCTAATTCTCGAACAATTGTTCCAATAGAAACACCATCTGCTTTTAGGCAAAACCTATTTCCTGTTCTAAGAATTTCTAATTCATTTTCTTTAGAAATTATAGTTCCTTGAGAAACAAAAAAAAGAGAATCTCTTTCCAAAAGAGAATATTTATTGGCAGAAAGAATTGTGCTCAATGCCGCTTTAGGAGAAACGCCTTGTATGTTTGCGTAGACATTCCCTTTTATTTCTGCCGGAAAAACAACACTTAGCCCGGTATTTTTGGAAAATTCTTGAAGAAAATCTTTTAACTCTTTTCCATTCACATTTAAATCTATTTTACCATTGCGTAAAGCAAAAAAATCTTTATTCCCTGTAGTTTCTTTTTGAATTCTAAAAACGCCATTCTCCCGCCTAAATGAAAGCCCATTGGCCCCACATATTGCATGTAATGCGTCCCACACTTCAACATTTTCTAAATGAACTGTTACTTTAGCATTTACGATTTGATCCACAATTATTGGAATATGGTAAGCACTCGAAACAGCTCGCACCACATCTCTAATATCTGCTTCTGAAAAGTCCAACGAAACTTTAGATGAAAATTCCTGTTTTAAAGGAGTTCCATTAACAAAAACAGGGAACACCATTTCTAAAACAAAAACAAATAATAATACTTTAAAAGAATATTTTTCAAAAAACATTCTGGCCACCCGGTTAAAAATTCGCATGCCTGTTTAAAAACAGCCCCTGCCCGGGATATAGCCAAAAATATTACACAAGAACTTACAAAAAAGATTTCAAAAAAACAAATTTAATTTTCTCTTTTAATTTATTCAGAAAAAACTTCAATCAATACATTACTATATTCTTTTAAGTTTTCTTTTGGAGTTTTTATGTCTCTTTTTACTGTTATTTTTTCAGTCTTAATTCTTTTGTTAATTTTCCGAATTTTCAAACTCCATTTACGGCTAAATAGCGACAAAGACCCTGCTTTCAAAAATTTGCCCAAAGCAGTAAAACTTGCCATTTTAAAAGAGTCTTTGCTTAACGAGCCTACTAAAGGAAACTTGATTAAACTGACTGAATTTTGCCGACTCGAAAATTTAACTTTGCCAAAAGAAGATTACAGCCCTTTTATAGAAGAACAAGTTCGTATTTCTCGTACTCCCGATGCTCTTGCTTTAGACAATGCTTTATTTGAAAAAGAAGCCTCCTGGTTAGATTCTATAACGCCTATTGAATTTGAAGAAGCAAAAGAATTTTTATCTGAAAATAAAAATGAATTTATTGCAAAAACTCTTACAGGCATTCTTCGCTTTTATTCAGATGAAAAAATTGAAAATTCACTCCAAGCTCTCATTCCTGATTTTCAAAAAGCACAAGATTTTTTAAAAGGCTATCAAGAATTAAAACAATATCGAGAAGAAAGTCTGAGTGATGAAGAGTCATTAAAAAAACTCCGTTCCAAACGAAACGCTTGGGAACGGAGTGTAGAAGATTCAATCCAGTATTTAACTCAATTAGAACCAACGCCAGGTCAAGCCAAACAACATTGAATCTTTGTATTGCATATCTTCGTCTAAATCTTTGTCATAGAAGAGTTCAACACCAATTGAAATTTCAATAAATGGTGTCAACATTACAGCAAGAGTATTTTCCCAACGGCCATCAATTTCTTCAACGCCTTCAAAGTTCACGAAAGCCCACAAACGGCTCTTAAATGAAGCAATGTCCATAAAGCCGTATTTAAATTCAGTAATACTTTCAAGACCTGGTTCATCGCGGAAACCTTCACGTTTCTTTGTGTCAGGGTCATCAGCAAAACCATACCAATCAGAAATAGTCATACGATTAGCAAAAGCAAGACGTTGTGAGAACATATCGTTTGGCACATAAGCAAGACCAGCAAATTGTGTGACATAAGCTGGGTCCATAAATGAAGATATTGGTGTTCTGTTCCCTTCATCATCGTAAGTATAACCTTTCATGAATTGGGATTCAAAACGGCCGCCAAGATAAGGCTTAACATATTTGAACAAATTAAAATCTACAGTACTTTCCCAGAAAATTTTGTCTTCTGATTTGCGAGTACCGTTCCCTTTTGTGTAATTTTGGCCCCAAGCTAAATTGATAAGGTTACGCCAATTTGCATATTTCCAATTTCCTTGAACGTCTGCATCATAGCGGAAAAGCCAAACAGATGTATTTGTTCCATCTTCACTCCAGTTATTGTAATAATGACGAGTATACTTCATAGAAGCAACTACATCGGCCGTCCAATTTTCTGGAAGAAATCCAGAGAACATTCCATTTTCTGCATGGAGAGAAGTAACACCTGCAACT
>JAGCIZ010000254.1 GCA_017648235.1 Paludibacteraceae bacterium | reverse complement strand
TAACTACGATAGTTGCTGTGTTTATTCCGTTTGTGTTAATTTTTATGCGTTGATGCATGCTTCCGCAAATGGCTTCAATGTCTGGAGTACGAGTAGTAGCATTGGCTACCGCATAAGAATAAACAAGGTTGTTCGGATCGAAGTCTGCTAATGCAACGCCATTGATTTTTATATCTTCTAGTTGGTTGTTGCTTGATTTTGGACGAACTATATTTAAAGAGTAATTGGTTGAAGTTCCATCTTCCGCTTTAGAGTTGATGGTAACAGCTCGGAGCATATTAGCGCCACTTTCGGTTTCTGTTTCTGCTATCTGAATTGTATGTTCTTGGTCAGGAACTTCGCCTACGGCACTTATCGCAGGAATGCCTTGATAATCTGCGTCAATAGTATAACTATTTGTTACGGCATTGCTTACACCATTGATAACGATGTTTGTAAGTGCAGAATTATGAGTAAAACGAATATTGTCAACAAGTAGGGTTGATGTTCTGCTTGTGACTCCTCCTAAATCTTTTGCATTTTCAGAATTTGCACTATTGATAGTGATGTTTAGTGTAGTTGGCGCAACTATCGAAGCATCGTAAATGGGGAGATTCATCGTTGTCCACGAGCCTAAGTTTTGATATTTGCCAGCAAATTCTTTGTTTACAGAGTTTGAACCGTCTGACAAAGTGTACACAAAGTGCATGTTGTTAATGTTGTCATTTGCTACTGGACGATAATCCATAAGAACTACGTCAGGAGTATTTCTATATGGAATACCTCCGCTAACTGACGAAGTAGAATTTCCTGAGTTTGTTAAACTTATTGATAAATCGCCAAGAGTAATCATTCCAGGCATAGAACCAGAAAGAGACCATCTATGATAAGTAGTTTGTAGTTGAGCGGCATATCTTCCTTGTGTATATGTGTTTGATCTCGAAGTTTCTGCACCTGAAGTGTAAGTCCCATAATCAATAATCCCCCAAGAATAAGTGTAACTATTAACAATATCTGCTGCAACTTTCCATCCCGTAGGTTTAGACGCTCCATTATACACTGTAGCTGCCCATTCTTCAAAACCCGCATTAGGAATAACATCACTTGGATAGTAGAAATAAACGTCGTATGTAGATGTGGGGTAAGCTGGATCGTTTTGGTCAGAAACTTTTAGCTGTATGTGTTTTGTATTTTCAATCAAAACTTCTACTATAGCATCATCCGAGTGCGTATATTCTATTACAGGTTGTTCTCCAACAGGATTACTTACATTTACTACATAAGAATATTTGTTTGGTTTGAACCCTTCTATAGTGTTTCCGTTAACTTTAATTTCGGAAAGTGAAGTTCTTGGAGCACTTATTTTGGGTGTAAATGTGTAAACTGTTCCTGATGTTTTAGTTATTTTAAGTTCCAAATCAACCATGACACCACCATTGTTGGCTGTATAGTTCCCGGATGCAGTTGATGGAGTTCTACCACAAGAATATTGTGCTCCTTGGTCGTTACCATTATTACCATCAGGAGAGTTCCAGTCTATGGTATAACGCATCGTATAGGTTCCTATTTTTGCATCGGAAGGGATAGTAAACTCTTTCGGGTATGCGTAATCTCGTGTATAATAAACACCATTGACGATGTTTTTTGGTGAAGCTACATACTCTCCATCGTCCGAAAAATCGCCATCGTTGTTCCAATCTACATAGATATGACCTTGCATCCATTCTCCAGTATAGTTTGGCGTAGTGGTAATGGTTTCGCCGTTGTTTACTTCGAGCGATTTTGAACTTCTATAATCATAATAAACACTCTTGTTATAAACTCCAGATGATTGTATTCCAGTTAAAGAAAGCGATGCTCCACTAGTACTAGAGAAAGTTAAAGAGCTCAAGTAACGTTCGCTTCTTGTAGTTGTAACTCCAGCAAGAGAACAATTCAAGGTTGCTGCACGCACGGTAACGTCGGAACTCTCTTCTTTGTCAAAAGGAGATGTTACAATTATCGTAGTTGGAGCATAAAGTCCTCCATTGTTAATTGTAACGGTTTGTTCTGGGAAATTTTTTACATAATTGAAAACAGGAGGTTCGGTTGTACCATAAGGAACTGAAAATTCGGCACTACTAGTAAACGAGCCTATTCCCTCGATAATGATGTTTGTCAAGATGTTTTCTTTATCGCTCGGTGCAACATTATATGTTAAGCGATATGTGCGTTTATCTCCATTTTCAGCTGTGACGATAATACTTGTTGTATCGTTGATGTTTTTTGCAATAATTTCAATCGCTTGTTCTTCAACGCTTTTTCCAAAGTCAATTGTTGGAGCAGTAGTTGTACCGTAAGGAAGAGTGACAT
>JAGCIZ010000253.1 GCA_017648235.1 Paludibacteraceae bacterium | reverse complement strand
CCTATCAATTGGGCGATTATTAATGGAGAAACGGAAACGGGTGTAACAACATTCTTTCTACAACATGAAATTGATACGGGGAATATCATTCTTCAAGAAAAAGTAGCGATTTTACCAGATGAAAACGTCGGAACTCTTCATGATAAACTGATGTTCATCGGTGCAAAGAATGTGGTCAAAACAGTTGAGATGATTCTGTCGGGAGAAGTGAATTCTATTCCACAAAAAGAGGAAAAGAATTTGAAAATGGCTCCAAAAATTTTCAAAGAAACTTGTAGAATTAATTGGGATGCTAGTTGTGAAACCATTCACAATTTTGTAAAAGGGCTTTCGCCATATCCTGCTACGTGGTGCGAACTTCTGCAAGAAAACGTGGAACCGTTGACGCTGAAAATATTTGAAACAGAGGTTGAAAATACCTCTCATCAAATGCCTATTAAAAGCATTGTTACTGATGGAAAATCATACTTAAAAGTAGCAGTTAAAGATGGTTTTTTGAATCTAAAAAGTATTCAATTGCAGGGAAAAAAACGGATGAATATCTCCGATTTCTTGATGGGATTTAGAGGGGTAAATGATTGTAACGTTGAATGAAATTTTATTCTATAACTTCTCCAAAAAGATCGTAATCATCGGATTTTAGTATTCTAACATTGCAGAAATCACCTACGTGTAGATTGCTATTTTGTGTTGTTTTTTCGATATAAACTTCTCCATCTACTTCTGGAGAGTCAAACTCGGTACGACCAATAAAATAGTCTGTTAGTTCACAGTCAATCATTGTTTTGAGGGTTTGACCTACTTTATGAGCATTCTTTTGTGCAGAGATTTCTCTTTGAGCTTCCATTATTGCTTCTACTCGTTGCTGCTTAACCTCGAAAGGCACATTGTCTTCATAGTGTCTGTAAGCAAATGTTCCATCTTCATGAGAATATGCAAATACACCCAAACGTTCAAATTGAACTTTATTAACGAAATCCATCAATTCGGAGAAGTCTTTTTCCGTTTCATTGGGGTGCCCAACAAGCAAAGTTGTTCGTAGAGCAATCTTCGGAACTTCTGTTCTAATTCTTTCTATCAGTTCGTACGTTTCTTCGGAGGAGATTTTTCTGCGCATCAATTGGAGCATATTGTTGCTGATGTGCTGCAAAGCAATGTCCAAATAATTGCAAATATTTTCTCTTTCTTTAATGAGAGGAAGAATTTCATACGGAAATTCGGTAGGGTAGGCATAATGCAGTCTAAGCCATTCCACGCCTTTTATGTCAGAAAGCCGTGCAACCAAGTCAGCAAGTCTTTTCTTGCCGTATAAATCTTTTCCATAAAAAGTCAAATCTTGTGCAATGAGTTGGAATTCTTTGACTCCGTTTTGTGCCAAAATTTTTATTTCTTTTTCTATATCTTCAATTGGACGAGATTTGTGTCTGCCTGTGATTATAGGTATTGCACAATAAGAACAGGCTTGGTTACATCCTTCTGCTATTTTTACATAAGCAAAATGATTGGTAGTCAAAGTTCGGTGAAGTCGAAGGTTTTCGTCATAATGTTTCCCTAAATCTTCAACTATTTTTTCAAAATCGAACTTGCCATAAAAAGCATCAACTTCAGGAATTTCTGTTTGTAAATCGTCTTTGTATCTTTGAGAGAGACAACCCATAACTAGTAGTTTGTCTATCCTTTTTTGCTGTTTCTTTTGAGCAAATGATAGAATCAGATTGATGGATTCTTCTTTGGCATCACCAATAAAACCACACGTATTGATAATCACGATTTTCCCTTTTGGATCTTCGGAATCATGAAAAACTTTGAATCCTACGTTTTCCAATTGTTTGATTAAAAATTCGGAATCAACTAAGTTTTTCGAACAACCTAACGAAATAATATCAATACGTTGCTTCATTTTTCATTCTTTTATTTAAGAAATAAAGAGTCGATGAATTCTTTTCGGTTGAAACACTTCAAGTCATTCATTCCTTCCCCGATTCCAATGTATCTTACAGGTATTTTGAACTGATCTGATATTCCGATTACAACGCCACCTTTTGCCGTTCCATCGAGTTTTGTAATAACAAGTCCAGTAACTTCAGTTGCTTTGGTAAACTGAACTGCTTGCTGAAAAGCATTTTGTCCCGTCGAGCCATCTAGTACCAAAAGAACCTCTTGTGGTGCATTAGGAACAATTTTCTTCATTACGTTTTTGATTTTTGTCAACTCGTTCATCAAATTCACTTTGTTGTGAAGACGACCTGCAGTGTCTATAATAACTACATCTGCATCATTTGCTACGGCAGATTTCAATGTATCAAAAGCAACAGATGCAGGATCTGCACCCATTTGTTGCTTTACAATGGGAACATCAATGCGTTCTGCCCAAGTACAAAGTTGTTCTATTGCTGCAGCACGGAAAGTATCGGCTGCTCCAAGAAAAACTTTTTTTCCTGCTTGTTTGAACTGATTTGCCAATTTTGCAATAGTAGTGGTCTTTCCTACACCATTTACACCAACAACCATTATGACATATGGTTTTGCATCTGCCATTGTAGAAATTAAATCCGTATCTTCTGTAGCATTTTCTTGTAATAAAGAAACTATTTCATCTTTCAAAATAGCATTTAACTCTGCAGTTCCAAGATATTTTTCTTTAGCAACTCTATTTTGAATACGTTCAATGATTTTCAAGGTTGTTTCTACCCCTACATCGGAAGTGATGAGTAATTCTTCCAAATTATCCAAAACCTCATCATCGATGGTTGACTTGCCAGCAATAGCTCTTGTCAGTTTCGAAAAGAAATTTTCTTTAGTTTTTTGTAAACCTTTTTCCAACGATGATGTAGCAATGTCTTCACTGCTTTTTTTACTTCCAAAACCAAAAAATCCCATTTTTCTATCCTATTAAAATCAATGCAAAGATAACTAAAAAATGTTACAACATTTTCCCTATCTTTGCAAGTCAATAACAAATTTTTATCAAAAAAATGAAACAGTTCAAATTATACAATAACATTGTTGGTTGGGTTAGTTTTGCTGTAGCAGCAACAACATATTTGCTAACAATGGAGCCTACTGCAAGTTTTTGGGATTGTGGTGAGTTTTTATCTTCGGCTTATCGTCTTGAAGTTGGACACCCTCCTGGAGCACCATTTTTTATGTTAATGGGTCGTTTCTTCTCTCTTTTTGCTCCAGATACAAGCCATGTGGCCATGTGCATCAATGCTCTTTCGGCAATGTGTAGTGCTTTTTCAATTCTCTTTTTGTTCTGGACAATTACGCATCTTGGAAGAAAACTTCTAGTTAAAAATGGTAATATCGAAGAATTGTCTTTAGGACAAGGAATTTCCGTTCTCGGAGCTGGACTTGTTGGAGCCTTGGCATATACGTTTTCCGATACGTTTTGGTTTTCGGCAGTAGAAGGTGAGGTTTATGCATTTTCTTCGTTGCTTACAGCGGTAACATTTTGGTTGATATTAAAATGGGAAGATGCCGAAGAAGGATACTCCGATCGGTGGATTATCTTGATTGCTTACGTCATGGGATTGAGTATTGGAGTTCACTTGCTCAATTTATTGGTGATTCCTGCAATTGTATTGGTTTTCTATTTCAAAAAATTCGATAATTATTCTTTCAAAGGAATTATTCTTGCTCTGATTTCATCGGGAATCATATTGGCTTGTGTACTTTATGGTTTGATTCCGGGATGCATCAAAGTAGCAAGTTGGGTAGAATTATTGTGTGTAAATAAACTTGGCATGCCTTACAATAGTGGACTTATAGTTTATCTATTGCTAGTTGCTGGAGTATTAGGTTGGGCTATTTATGAAACCATTACCGTCAAAAATCGCATGCGAATGTTAATTTCGGTTCTTTGCGCTTTTCTTTTTTCTGGAATTGTGTTTTTTGGAGAAGGTGCTATCCTTGGCATCTTGCTCATTGCCGTATTGGCTTTTTTGTTTTTCTATTTCAAAGAAAAGATATCTGCACGTTGGTTGAATACAGTTGTGATGTGTATTGCGGTAATTTTGATAGGTTACTCCTCTTATGCACTGATTGTGGTTAGATCTTTGGCCAATACTCCTATGGACCAGAACTCCCCTGATGATATATTTTCTTTACAATACTATTTGAACCGAGAACAATACGGAGATAGACCTTTGATTTACGGACCGGTTTATAGCGCACCAGAGAAATTAGTTGTTGAAGACAATTATTGTATTCCTGTAGAAAAGAAAGGTGGAAAAATTTGGGATAAGGTTGAAAAGAAATCTCCTAAAGAAAAAGACAAGTATATTGTTACGGGAATTAAACACAAGGGATATGAGATGGATTCTCGTTTCAATATTCTTTTTCCGCGTATGTATAAAGCTGCTTCGGTAAGTGAGGAACATATAAAAGCCTATAAAGAGTGGGGAAAAGTAAAAGGAAATGATATAAAGGTGGATCGTTGTGGAAAAAAGGAAATTATCAATAAACCTACTTTTGTAGAAAATATGCGTTTCTTTTTCCGCTATCAGCTAAACTTTATGTATTGGCGTTACTTTATGTGGAACTTTAGTGGACGTCAGAATGATTTACAAGGTTACGGAGAAATTGATAAAGGAAATTGGATAACAGGCATCAGCTGGATTGATACCTATTTAGTCGGAAGTCAAGACAATCTGCCTGATGAATTGGCGAATAATAAAGGTCACAATCGTTACTATATGCTTCCTTTGTTGTTG
>JAGCIZ010000252.1 GCA_017648235.1 Paludibacteraceae bacterium | reverse complement strand
TGGAAACTTTGCTCTAGGAAAGTATGATACGAATTTGAACGGAAAAATAGGTGTTACTGCTGGAGATGTGGGTTTTATGTTTGGAATTAATTTGATAGAAGATTTGAAGTTGCTTTGTGGGTATAATTACAACTATGCGGTAGTTGGTTATCAGTCGTATGGAACGTTTGAAATAATGTTGTCGTATGGAATTAAGCATTGTCCAAAGTGTATAAATAATTGGTAAAAATTAAAAATTATGATTATGAAAAAAATAATTGGATTGTTTATTGTGTTGATTTTGATGTCATGCTCAACAATGAAAAGTAGTCAAGAGTTGAAAGAAACATCTTGGGAAATGAAACAACTTGTAGTGAATGGACAAGAAAAAGAACTTCCTTCGGAGAAACCTATTTTGTTGTTTTCGGAGGATAATGTTTTGAATGGAACAACAGGATGTAATTCGTTTTTTGGAAAATATGATATTTCTGAGAATAAAGTAACTTTCCAAATAGAGGGAATTACAAAAGCCTTTTGTTTTGATAGCCAAGAAGTTGAAGATGTTCTTTTGAATCAAGATATGATGAATGGATTGCAATTTTCTATTCAAAAAGATAAACTTGTTATTGAAAATGAGGTACAAAAACTTCGTATAGAATTCGCTCGTAAATAATTTTTACAATGAAAAAAATTCAAATGGTGGATTTGCATTCTCAGTACGAGAATATTCGTGAAGAAATCAACATGGAAATCCAAAAGGTTTTGGATTCTTGCGCTTTTATCAAAGGTGGAAAAGTAAATGAATTTCAGAAGAATTTAGAGCAATATTTGCGAGTGAAGCATGTTATTCCTGTTGGGAATGGAACTGATGCTTTGCAAATTGCGCTCATGGCATTAGGTCTGAAACCTGGCGATGAAGTAATAACTCCGACATTTACTTTCATTGCAACAGCAGAGGTGGTTGCTTTGCTTGGTCTTACTCCTGTTTTGGTTGATGTGGATTATGACACTTTTAATATCAGTATTGACGCAATAGAAAAAGCAATAACTCCCAAAACAAAGGCTATCGTTCCAGTTCATCTGTTTGGTCAGAATGCTGATATGGAAGCAATCGTTCAGCTTGCCCGAAAATATAATTTGTATGTAGTAGAAGACGCTTGTCAGAGTATAGGTTCTGAATATACGTTTTCTGATGGAAACTGTGTAAAATCAGGTTGTATTGGCGATGTTGGATGTACTTCGTTTTTTCCTTCTAAAAATTTAGGATGTTATGGCGATGGGGGAGCGCTATTTACTAATGATGATGCTTTGGCTGAAAAGATTCGCATTATTGCCAATCATGGTATGAAGGTACGTTATCATCATGATTTAATTGGGGTTAATTCTCGTCTTGATAGTATTCAAGCAGCAGTACTAGATGTAAAACTGAAGTATTTGGACGATTATATTTTGTCTCGTCAGAGAGCTGCAGAGTTTTATGATGTTGCTTTTGAAAATAATTACTACTTGGAAACACCTAAAAGAGATCCAAAGTCAACACATGTTTTTCATCAATACACAT
Organism: Paludibacteraceae bacterium; assembly: GCA_017648235.1. GTDB lineage: Bacteria > Bacteroidota > Bacteroidia > Bacteroidales > Paludibacteraceae > RGIG9608. The sequence goes on along the minus strand of JAGCIZ010000252.1, from coordinate 3,430 downwards.
TGAAAGTCAATGGTTTTGATCGTGACTTGTTGAAAACTTATCTTGAAAGCGAAGGAATTCCAGCTATGGTTTATTATCCAATACCTCTTCATCTGCAAGCAGCGTATAAAAACGAACGGTATAAAGAAGGTTATTTCCCTGTAGCAGAGGATCTTTGTAGTAAGGTTATAAGTCTTCCAATGCATACAGAACTAACTGAAGAACAACTTAATTTTATTGCTAAAACTGTTAATAACTTTTTTGATTAATGAGTAACTTCTTTAAACATGAATCTGCATATATTGATGATAATTGCTCTATAGGAAATGGAACAAAGATATGGCATTTTTCTCACATTATGAGTGGATGTAAAATAGGCGAAAACTGCAATATAGGGCAGAATGTTGTTATTTCTCCTAATGTAATTCTTGGCAACAATGTTAAGGTTCAAAACAATGTTTCTGTGTATACTGGTGTTGTATGCGAAGATGGTGTTTTTCTTGGTCCTAGCATGGTATTCACAAACGTAATAAATCCTCGTAGTTTTATAGAACGTAAAGCAGAGTTTAGAAGTACAGTGATTAGAAAAGGTGCTACTATTGGAGCCAATGCAACGATTGTTTGTGGAAATGAAATAGGTCAGTACGCTCTTGTTGGGGCGGGTAGTGTGGTTACCAAAAATGTAAAACCTTACGCATTGGTTATGGGAAATCCCGCTATTCAGAAAGGATGGGTAAGCGAGTGGGGACATCGCCTTGAATTTGATGAAACAGGCATTGCTTTATGCCCAGAAACCAATCAAAAATATCTGCTTAAGAATGGTGAAGTAGAAAAAGTTTTAGAGACTGAAAATATATAAAAATCATAGATTTATTTTATTGTTCCTTATTCGACATTTCATTATTTTTGCTAGAAAATAAGTTCGTATGTACCAACAGCAAACAACAGAAGAGGAAGAAAAATTTATTCAACAACAGTTTGAAGAGTTATTAGAAGATTATAAAAATTCTCCTCATCGAAAAAAAGTAGAAATCATTACAAAAGCGTTTAAGTTTGCACATAAAGCGCATATGGGAACACGTCGTCGTTCGGGCGAACCTTATATTTTACATCCATTGGCTGTGGCTCGCATAGTCATTAAGGAAATGGGATTGGGTTCTACTTCTATTTGTTCGGCTCTGTTGCACGATGTTGTAGAAGATACGGATTATACAGTCGAAGATATTTCTAATCTTTTTGGACCTAAAATAGCATCTATTGTTGATGGATTAACTAAAATATCCGGAGGAGTTTTTGGAGATAAGGCTTCTCTACAAGCAGAGAATTTTAGGAAATTAATTCTCACAATGTCGGAAGATATTCGTGTGATTTTGATAAAAATTGCCGATCGTTTGCATAATATGAGAACTTTAAGTTCAATGCCTCCTGCTAAGCAACACAAGATTACTGGTGAAACGCAATACATATATGCACCATTGGCGCAAAGATTGGGATTGTTTTCAATAAAAACCGAGTTGGAGGATTTAAGTTTTAGGTATGAAAATCCTGCTGCTTATGCAGATATCGAAAGACAAATTAAGGAAACAACTCCTTTGTTGCAAAAAACTTTTGATGAGTTTTCAGCTCCAATTCATAGCGAACTTAAGAATATTGGTTACGATTACACTTTATCAATGAGGTTAAAATCGCCTTATTCTATTTGGAAAAAAATGCAAAAAAAACATATTCCTTTCTCGGAAGTATATGATTTACTTGCCGTAAGAATTGTTTTTACGCCTAAACCAAATATGAGTGAGAAGGAGCAATGTTGGATTTTGTATTCTATTCTTACTAATCTTTATAAGCCACATCCAGATCGTATTAGAGATTGGGTAAATACTCCTAAAGCCAATGGATATGAAGCTTTGCATGTTACGGTTATGGGTAATGGAAATTGGATTGAAGTTCAAATCAGAACCGACAGAATGGACGATATTGCCGAAAAAGGTTTGGCTTCTCATTGGAAGTATAAGACAGGAGAAACTGAAGATTCTGAACTTGATAAGTGGCTAAAAACTATAAAAGAATTACTTGAACATCCAGAACCCAATGCTATTGATTTTATGGATACGTTTAAGCTTAATCTTTTTGCTTCGGAAATATTTGTGTTTACACCAAAAGGAGATATAAAAACTATTCCTCAAGGTGCAACTGCTCTTGATTTTGCTTTTTATTTACATTCAGATATTGGGTTGAAGTGCATTGGAGCAAAGGTAAATCATAAATTAGTGCCTTTGAGTTATGTGCTACAAAGTGGCGATCAGGTTGAGTTACTTACAGCGAGAAGTCAGCAACCGCAAAGTGAGTGGTTGAATATTGTAACAACAGCAAAAGCTAGAACAAGTTTAAAATCTATTTTTAAGAAAGAAATAAAGAGCATTACAAAGCGTGGAGAAACTGCGTTAGAAGAGGAATTGAAAAAGATGAATCTTTCCATTTCTTCTGCAACTATGCCCGAAATAATGAATCACTACAAATTTGCCCATAGTGATGATCTTTTTTACGCCATAGGTCGAGGAACAATTGATTTGAAAGAAATTTCCACAATTTTATCAAAAAAGAAAGGTGATAATCGTTGGATGAAAATCTGGAAATTGCAGTTTGGCTTGGGTCAGAAAAACGAGAAAGAAACAACTTTACAGAAAGTTGATAAAAATAAAACCATACAACTTTCGGATAATTCGAATGATTTTTCGTATCGCATTGCAGATTGTTGCCAACCAATTCCTGGCGACGAAGTGATTGGTATTACGGAAGAAGACGAGTCAATTACTATTCACAAAAGTCAATGTGAAGTTGCCATGAAGTTTAAGAGCAGTTTTGGCAACCGAGTGCGAGCAGTGGAATGGACATCTCATAAGGTTCTTTCTTTTGAAGCAATTATTGAAATAAAGGGAATTGATGAGGTTGGAGTTCTCAAAGAAATTGCAAAAATCATTTCCGAAGAATATTCTATCAATATTAGCAGAATAAATATTGAAACAAAAGATGGAATTTTCGAGGGACGTTTTCATGTATATGTATATAGTACAAAGGACCTTAATAATCTTTGCATGAATCTGCTTAAAATAAAATCAGTGAAGAGTGTTTCTCGTATTGATAGTAAGCAATGATTCTTCTCCCTTAAACAATAATTTTAACATCTTTAAGTTTTATAACTTGGGTGAAATTTTTTTTGTGTGTTGAGAAATAGAAATATATATATAGTTTTTTTTGTGGTAATGTTGATTTTTACCTCGTGTGCTGTGCGTAAAAATACGTGGTTTACGAGGCATTATCATGCAATGGTAACAAAGTATAATATTTATTTCAACGGACACGAAAGTTATAAAGAAGGAATTCGTTCTCTCTACGAAACTGATAAAGATGATTTTTCCAAAATAATTCCACTTTATCCTATCAGCATAAAGGA
>JAGCIZ010000251.1 GCA_017648235.1 Paludibacteraceae bacterium | reverse complement strand
TAATCGGTACAGCGAATGTATCAGACGGTGCATTGGCAGACAAGATCGACTTATTTGGTTGGAGTGCAGACAACACCACTGCAAAGTTTGGTGTAAGTATTTCTGAAGATTACGATGATTACTCAGGTACTTTCGTTGATTGGGGCACCAATCAGATTGGTGCTGATGCTCCTAATACATGGCGTACGTTGACTTATGATGAGTGGTATTATCTTCGCTATGAACGTCCTAACTATGATGAATTAATCGGTGTTGCTCAGGTGAATGGTGTCAATGGTTTGATTCTTTTGCCCGATGGTTGGACAAGTCCAGATGGTATTACTTTCAAGTCAGGTTTCCATAGTAACAATGGTGTTGATTATTACGCTGCTTATCAAACCTTCACAGCCGACCAATGGTCCAAAATGGAAGCAGCCGGTGCTGTCTTTTTGCCTGCTGCGGGCGACCGCGACGGCTCCGATGTGCGCAGCGTGCAGTACAACGGCCGCTATTGGTCTGCCACTGAGAGCGGTAGCTACATCGCGTACTACCTCGGCTTCTACTCGTGCGAAGCGGACTGGAACACCAGCACCCGCAACTACGGACGATCCGTGCGTCTTGTCAAGGATTTATAAATTTCGCAAAAAATGCTGTAAAGCATTTCAGCGAAATTTGAGAGCATCTATAAAATTCTTGATTTTGTCCGCGGCTTGCTCCGTGGCAAAATCAAGTGAGAAAAAATGATACCATAAAAAAACTGCTCCCCTAGAGCAAGGGGAGTGAGAACGAAATAAAAAAACAAGCTCCACTAGGGTGGGGCTTGTTTTTTTTACTTGAGTTAATTATTTCGCGATTAATAATTTGTCTTTTTTACCTCAAAGTGTGCTTGTGGGTGGTCGCAAGCGGGGCAGCGTTCGGGAGCGTTGGTGCCTTCATAAATGAATCCGCAGTTGCGGCATTGCCATACCACTTTTTCCTCTTTTTTGAACACAGAGCCGTTTTCGATGTTCTTTACAAAAGCAGCGTAGCGTTCTTCGTGTCCTTTTTCTGCCACAGCAATGTTGCGATACATCAAAGCAATTTCAGGAAAACCTTCGGCATCGGCCACGTCGGCAAAGTGAGGATAAGCATCGGCCCATTCTTCGTGTTCTCCTTCGGCAGCTGCTTTTAGGTTATCGATGGTTTTGCCAATAACACCAGCAGGATATGAAGCTGTGATTTCTACACATCCGCCTTCGAGCCATTTGAACATACGTTTTGCGTGTTCTTTTTCTTGGTCGGCAGTTTCTGCAAAAATGGCAGAAATTTGTTCATAACCCTCTTTTTTTGCTACGCTAGCAAAGTAAGTATAACGCATACGCGCTTGACTTTCTCCTGCAAATGAGGTAAGCAGGTTTTTTTCAGTTTGAGTTCCTTTTACACTTTTCATTTTTTTTTCTAAATTTAGGTTAGTAATCAGTATTTCTCTTTTTTTGTTTTCGGTTTCTTTGATATGTACTTTTAGGCAATCGAAAGGAAGAAATTCTTCTATCACTTCGGGCCATTCCATCAAACAATAATTTCCGCTATAAAAGTAATCTTCAATGCCAAAATCGAAGGCCTCTTCAGCTCTTTTTAGTCGGTAAAAATCGAAATGAAATATCTTTTCGTTGGAGTGTTCAATGCCGTATTCGTTCACGATAGAAAACGTGGGGCTGTTTATAACGTCAGTAACTCCAAGCGTTTGACAGAGTGCTTTGATAAAAGTGGTTTTTCCAGCTCCCATCTCTCCGTAAAAGGCAATCAGCCGATTTCCTTTGATCAGTTCTAAAAAAGTGGCAGCGGCTGAGCCAATTTGGCTTATGTCTGATATTTCAATTAAATGCGTCATTTTTCGTCCATTCAACTTGACAAATGTACAAAAGTCTATTCAAAAAAATGCTTTTCTTTTCTGTTTATGTGTTAAATATTTTTTTTTTGAATTTGACCGTAAATTTTTATCTTTGCTTTGAAGAAAAAGAGAGTGTTATATGAATGCAAATGAATTTAAAAGTTACGCTACCAAACATTTGAACATGAATAGTTTGGCGTTAGAAAAGTATATGAATTTTGTGTCGGCATCGCATGGCGGTGGCTACATTTCTCCATCGATTTTGGAAGAGCGTCAGTTGAATGTTACCCAAATGGACGTATTTTCTCGTTTGATGATGGACCGGATTATCTTTTTAGGTTCGCCAATTGACGACTATGTGGCAAACGTTATTCAAGCGCAGTTGCTTTTCTTGGATTCGTCTGATCCGGGTAAGGATATTTCTATATACTTAAATACTCCTGGAGGTTCGGTTTATGCAGGTTTGGGCATTTATGACACGATGCAATACATACAAAGCGATGTTGCAACCATTTGTACCGGAATGGCAGCTTCGATGGGTGCGGTTTTGCTTGTTGCGGGCGAAAAAGGGAAACGTTCTGCTTTGAAGCATTCGCGTGTGATGATTCATCAACCACTTGGTGGCGTCAATGGTCAGGCTTCCGATATCGAAATCACCGCTCGTGAAATTTTGAAATTGAAAAAAGAACTTTATCAAATTATAGCTGATCATTCGGGAAATACATACGAACGTATAGAGAAAGACTCGGATCGTGACTATTGGATGACTTCGCAAGAAGCGTTGGAATATGGAATGATTGATAATTTGCTAGTTCGCGATAAGAAATAAACAATGGCAAAGAAAAAAGATAATAGCGGTTTGACTTGTTGTCTTTGCGGTCGTTCGGATTCTCAAGTGATTTTGCTCACGGGGCTGAATGGTCACGTTTGTACCGAGTGTGTGGAAATGGCACATGAGATGATAAAAACATCTTTGCAATCACAAACGAGCGACAACTTGGACTTGAAAAAAGAAAAGTTGCCAAAGCCGATAGAGATAAAGGCGTTTTTGGATCAATATGTAATAGGTCAAGACGAGGCTAAAAAATATCTTTCGGTTTCTGTTTACAATCATTATAAGCGAATTTTGCAAGTGCATGACGATAATGATGTAGAAATTGAAAAATCGAACATCATTTTGGTCGGTTCGACGGGAACGGGCAAAACTCTTTTGGCAAAAACCATTGCAAGATTTCTGAATGTTCCGTTTACGATTGTAGATGCTACGGTGTTGACAGAGGCTGGTTACGTGGGGGAAGATATCGAAAGTATTTTGACCCGATTGTTGCAAGTTTCAGATTACGATGTAAAGAAAGCCGAGCGTGGAATTGTTTTTATTGACGAAATTGACAAAATTGCTCGAAAAGGCGACAATCCGTCGATTACTCGCGATGTTTCTGGCGAAGGCGTGCAACAAGGTTTGCTAAAACTGCTCGAAGGCTCGGTGGTAAATGTTCCTCCACAAGGCGGACGCAAGCATCCTGATCAAAAAATGATTGCTGTAGATACCAAAAACATACTTTTTATTTGCGGAGGTGCGTTTGATGGTATTGAGCGAAAAATAGCTCAACGACTTAATACTAAAGTGGTTGGTTATGGCGCTTCTCAGAAAAGTGCTCACGTCGATAAGGAAAAAATGATTCAATATATTTCGCCTCAAGATTTGAAAAGCTTTGGCTTGATTCCTGAAATTATTGGTCGTTTGCCGATTTTGACTTATTTGAATCCTTTGGATAGAAGTGCTTTAAGAAACATTCTTACTGAACCTAAAAATTCTATTATCAAGCAATATATTAAGTTGTTCAAAATGGATGGTGTGGAGCTTTCGTTTTCTGACGAAGTGCTTGATTTTATTGTGGATAAGTCAATTGAATTCAAACTTGGGGCACGTGGATTACGTTCTATAGTAGAAACGATAATGATGGATCTAATGTTCGAAATTCCTTCAACAGAAAATAAAACAATGAAGGTGGAACTTGATTACGCTAGAGAACGAGTTAATAAAATGAATCATTCGGCTTGATGAATTTGTTTTTCCAAATAAAAAGTTTTTTGAAATATCGTTTCAAATCTCGGCATAGGAAGGGATTTGGAATTCACTCTCCATTTGTTTTTCATTTGTTAAACTATGTGATTTTCGAGAAAAATCCTTTTTATGCTTATACTCAAATAGAGCAAGTGCGTAAAAGTTTATTGAAAGACGGAACAGTTGTGGAACTAACCGATTTTGGAACGGGCAATAAAAGCGAAAGCTCGGTTGCAAATATTGCTACCAAATCATTGGAAAGTGCAAAATTTGGTCAATTGTTATTTCGTTTGGTTAATTTTTTTCAACCACAAAACATTTTAGAATTGGGTACTTCACTTGGAGTTTCTACAATGTATTTAGCAAAACCATCTTCTACCGCTAAAGTGGTTACTATGGAAGGGAGTAGGTCGCTTTGTGATATTGCGGAGAGAAATTTCAAAAATGCAGACGTTGATAATGTAGAAGTGGTTTGTGGAAATATAAATGAAAGTCTAGGTGATGTTGTCGCGAAATTTTCCAAACTTGATTTTGTTTATTTTGATGCTAATCATACAAGAGAGGCAACGTTGAGATATTTTGAGCTATGTTTGCAAAAGGCTCATAAAGACGCCATTTTTGTGTTTGATGATATTCATTATTCTGCAGAAATGGAGTCCGCTTGGAATGAAATAAAAAAACGAAGTGATGTTCGTTTATCAATTGATTTGTATCATTTTGGTTTGGTGTTTTTTAATACGGATTTACCAAAACAACATTATATTGTAGCTTTTTAGAATGAAAATTTATACGAAAACAGGTGATAATGGTGAAACTTCGTTGGTCGGAGGAGTACGGATTTCAAAAAGTGATATTCGTTTAGAGGCATATGGAACAATTGATGAGTTGAATTCCTTTTTAGGTCTTTTGCGTTCGAAAAGTGCATTAGAAAAGGATTTTTTGTTGAAAATACAGCAAAACTTATTTGTGGTAGGGGGGTGCTTGGCTACCGATCAAAAGTGTACGGAATTAAAAAAGTCGTTCGTGATTTCGGAAGAAGCTATTTGTGAGATTGAAGCAAAAATAGATGAGATGCAGAAAAACCTTTCTCCGTTGAAGCATTTTGTAATACCAGGAGAGAATGAATTGTCGTCATTGAGTCACATTTGTAGAACGGTTACTCGTCGTGCTGAACGTCAAATTTGTTGTATGGAGAAAGAAGTTGATATTGACAAGAATCTGAAAATTTATATAAATAGATTGTCGGATTTTTTCTTCGTATACTCAAGGATTCTTTCGGAATAAAGATTTTTCAAAAAAAAAGAAAAAAGGTTTTATCTTATTAATTTTTTTTTATCTTTGCCCATTATTGTAGAGAAGAGAAATAAAAAAGAGACTTTATGTATTGGACGTTAGAATTGGCTTCGAAAATAGAAGATGCTCCTTGGCCTGCAACAAAGGATGAATTAATTGATTATGCAATGCGTTCAGGAGCTCCTTTGGAAGTTATAGAAAATTTGCAAGAAATTGAGGATGAGGGAGATATTTATACTTGTATTGAAGATATTTGGCCTGATTATCCTAGTAAAGAAGATTTTTTCTTTAACGAAGAAGAATATTAAGATAAGAGAATTTGAATCGTGATAAATACTATTTTTTAACGCGATACGTTTTTGTTGATGTTAATAATAGTTGAATGACGATAATCAATATAATAAGAAAAAGGTTTGCAATAGGCGTATTGTTCCTTATGACAAATATTGTAGTGTGTGCTCAATTTGATGGGCAAACAACACAATATATGTTTAATATTTTTGGACACAACCCAGCAGCGATTGGCGAGCAACAGATGATAAGGGTTTTGGGGATGCAACGTTTGCAGTGGGTAGGAATGGAGAATGCTCCTTCAATCACTGATTTTTCTGCGAATATGCCTTTCAAAATAAAAAAAACTTATCATGCAGCAGGGATTCGTTTTTCGAATGATATGTTTGGGATATATACAAATCAGACGGTAAATGCTCTTTATGCTTACAAATTCAAAATTGGAGAGGGATTTTTGAGTTTAGGGACAAATCTTGGTTTTGTAAATCTAACCTTTAAGGGTGATAGTGTTTATATTCCAGAAGGAAGTGATTATCATGTAGAAAATGATTTGGAGATTCCTAAAACGAAAGAATCGAAAGTGGCTTTTGATATGGGTCTGGGGATTTATTATTCTCGTAGAGGATTGGATGTGGGATTTTCTGTGTTGCATATTACGGAACCTACTATTCTATGGGGCGAAACTTCGGAGTTTTATTTGAAGCGACTTTATACGATGAGTGCAGGTTATCGGTTTCGGCTTAATAATCCTAAATTTCATCTTCATCCTTGCTTAATGTTAAAAACGGATTTTGTTAGTTGGCAACTTGATGTGAGTTTATTGGCAGAGTATAATGAACGTTTTTGGTGGGGCTTGTCATATAGAATTCAAGATGCTGTGAGTTTTTTATTAGGAATAAAAGTTCTGAATGGGTTGATGGTTGGCTATTCTTATGATTTGCCAACATCCAAGATTATAAAAGTAAGTTCGGGTTCGCATGAATTGTTCTTGTCATACGAATTTAAGTTGAGTTTAGATAAGAAAGATAGTAAGTATAGAAGTATTAGAATTTTATAATTTTATTAAAAAAATAAATATGAAGAATTTTTTGTATGGTTCTGTCATTGTGTTAGCGACTGTATTGTTTGTTGGTTGCTCAAAGCCTAAGGGAGAGTTGGTTGGTATATATTCAAAGTCTTGGTCAGAGTCTGTTCCTTATGGGATGACATTTGTCAAAAAAGGTTCTTTTGTAATGGGACCCAATGATCAGTCGGCAACTTGGGCTATTCAGACTCAACCAAAAACTGTCTCTTTGGATGCGTTTTGGATGGATGAAACTGAAATTACTAATGGAGAGTATCGTCAGTTTGTTCATTGGGTAAGAGACTCTGTTGTAATGAGGAAATTGGCAGAAGTGTCTCCTGAAGTTTATTTGGTTCGTGGAACAGAAGATGATTCTTTACCTTTGTTGAATTGGTCTGCAAAGATTCCATGGGGTGTAAAACGTGCTGAGAATGACGAGATTTATGAGATTATTGATAGTATGTTTTATGAAGATGATCATGGATTGAATGCTGCACAATTAGTTTATGAGTACACATATAGAAATTATGATCAGGTAAATAAACGAGAAAATGAATTTGATCCTCGTACAAATGCTTATCGTAAGAATGCAAAAGTGCGTGTTGATAATTCGTATTTTGATGAAGAGGGTCGTATAGTGAATGAGACGAATATAAAACCGTTAAGAAGCAGAAAAGACTTTTTTTCTCGTCGTTTGGTTAATATTTTTCCTGATACAATCTGTTGGGGACGAGATTTTTCTTATGCATATAATGAACCATACATAAAGTTGTATTTTGCTCATCCAGGTTATGGTGAGTATCCTGTTGTTGGTGTTTCTTGGGAGCAAGCTCAAGCATTTTGTAATTGGCGTACGTTGCTTTATGATACGCGTTCAGGAAAAATGAAAGCTCATGACTATCGTTTACCAACAGAAGCTGAATGGGAGTATGCTGCACGAGGAGGACGTAATTCAGCTTTGTATCCATGGGGAGGAAATTATATACGTACTAAGAAAGGTTGTTTTTTGGCTAATTTTAAACCTTTAAGAGGTAATTATACTGTTGATGGTTCGCTGTTGACTTCTCGAGTTGGAACTTATGCTCCAAATGATTTTGGTTTGTTTGATATGGCGGGTAATGTTGCAGAATGGACATCGTCTTCGTATCATTCATCAGCAAATGTGTTTTTAAGTGATTTGAATCCTAGTTATGAATATAATGCTAAGGAAACAGATCCTGATAAATTGAAACGTAAAGTTATTCGTGGTGGATCTTGGAAAGATATAGGTGTTTATTTGCAATGCGGAACAAGAGCTTACGAATATCAATACGAACGTAGAGCTTATATTGGTTTCCGTTGTGTGAGAAGTTATATTGGAGATTAAGAAAGATTTGATTTGTAAATTAATTACTAAAAATAGAGAAAAATGTCAAAGGTGTCTAAAGAAAGCAAAACAGGTAAGGATAAACAAAGTTTCATAGATTGGTGGAATGAAAGTGAGGCTGTGAAGCTTTGGGTTGGTCGAGTTTATTCGATTGGTGCTGCAGTTGTAATTGTTGGTGCGTTGTTTAAGATTATGCACTTCCCAGGAGCTGGTCCTATGCTTTGTGTAGGAATGGGGACTGAAACTATTTTGTTCCTTATTGGATGTCTTGACAAACCTCATGTTACATATCATTGGGAAAAAGTATTTCCTCAGTTTGTTGGGGGGGGATCTTCTGGGGTTATTCCTTCGCAAGAGGGAAGTTCTGCCTCAACAACAAAAACTAATATATCTGTTTCAAATAAGCCAGTAGAAGTATTGAAAGATGAAGAAATTGAAAAATTGTCACTTGGAATTAAAAATCTTTCAGAAACAGCTGAAAAGTTGTCTGCTTTATCTTCTGTGGTAGGTTCAGTTGAGTCTTTCACAACAAGTGTAAATGGTTTTTCGAAGAATGTTGATATTGCAACTGCTGAAGCCGAAAAATATGCGCAAACACAATGTCTTTTGAATGAAAAAACTAGTGTGCTTGCAAATTCTTATTCTGGAGTTTTAGATGGCATGGATAAGGTTGTTGCACAAACACAAGCTTATTTGCAAAATATCGAAGGCATAAATAAAAATTTGGTTTCGGTAAATGCGGTTTATGAATTAGAATTAAAAGCAATTCAAAGTCAAACGGATGCTTTTCTGGCTCAAACTGACAAGGTAAATGTTGTTTCTGCTTCGATTGATGAGATAGCAGTGGATGTTGCAAAGATGAATAACTCTATTTCTGCAACTGTTACTGAAGTGGAAAAATATAAGAAAGGGTCAGAAGAGTTATC
>JAGCIZ010000250.1 GCA_017648235.1 Paludibacteraceae bacterium | reverse complement strand
TGGCACTTATTGTCGAGTCTTGATTGCTGTCACCCTCTGTAATCATTGTCTGAAGTGCCATAGATGTCATCTCTTCACTATCGCAATTCGAGCAAGGCACAATATAGGCTATGACCCAATATAACACCTCCGGTCTCTATTTGGGAGTGATGGGTTTCAACAATGCGTTGTATCCGTATCAGTACAATTCAAGCAATTTTCGTTTGCTGACCTCTAGTTCAAAGTCGAGTTTTCAGAGCCACATAAGTGGATTAAAAACTGCTATAGGCACAGCGCTCTACTATGCGGTGGATAAGGCAGTGAGCAATTTGGAAAACTCTCGTTTCCCTGCCGATTTGAGCAAAGTGGCTATTGTAACCTTTACCGATGGTTTGGATAGAGGTTCGGTGGAATATGGCGATGAATACGAGAGCGTTTCTGCTGTGAGCCAGCACCTGAAGTCGGCACGTGTCGATGGAAAAGCGATAGATGCTTATGCCATTGGCTTGAAAGGCAACGATGCGACAAATGTCAGTCGCTTCAAAGAAAACCTTACAGCACTATCAAGTTCTGCGAGCAATGCCATGGAGGTGGCGGATATGGATGAGGTGAATGCAAAGTTCCAAGAGATAGCCAATTCTCTTTACAAAGAAACCAAAACACTCTCTATCTCCATCGTTTCTCCAGGGCTTACCAATGGTCAGAAGTTTCGCTTCACCTTCGATGGCAACCTTGATGAAGCCACCTCTTCCACTTGTTACATAGAGGGCGTTTGGGACAGAAAGAATAACGTTCTCTCGTCGGTTTCCTACCAAGGGCTGAAGTGCAGCAACGGAAGCAGCGTGAGTTTAACAAAGGAAGAGAGTATTTTTTACTCTTTCACGCTTAAAGATGTTGTTTTATCCAACGATAAGGTGTTCGAAAAGAGTAAAATACAAATGTGGCTCCAAGAAGGAGGTGTTTGGGGTAAAAATTCTGAGTTCAACCCCAATTCATCAAGCGACCCAGTCGTAGAACAAAAATCGGCGGTGATTATGTTGGTGCTTGACTGCAGTAGTTCTTTAGATGATGAAAAACAAAGTTTTAAACAAGTACAAACCGCTGCCAATAACTTTATTTCTACCTTGTATTCGAGTGTTGGTAGCAGTTCTTCTTCCGAAGGAAGCACTTCTACGATATATGTTAGTGAAAATGGTTCTCGTATGCCTACCGATGACGAATTCCGCGAATTAAGAGACGATTGCACATGGGAGTGGACAACTCAAAATGGAGTAAAAGGTTACAAAGTAACAGGACCAAATGGCAATAGTATCTTCTTGCCTGCTGCGGGCTACCGCGGTTGCAATGGCTTTGTGTACTACGAGGGTAAGGAAGGCAAATATTGGTCGTCCTCTAGTGGCTATCCCGGCGCGGACTACCTCGGCTTCTACTCGGACGTAGCGTACATGAGCAGCAACTACCGCTACAACGGGCTCTCCGTGCGTCTTGTTAAGGATTTATAAATTTCGCAAAAAATGCTCCTGCATTTTCAGCGGAATTTGTAGGCATCATAATCTTCTCGATTTTGTCCGGAGCTACGCTCTGGCAAAATCGAGTGAGAAAAAATGATACCATAAAAAAACTGCTCCCCTAGAGTTAGGGGGGTGAATAAAGAGAAAATAACAAAGCAGAACTCACAGAGTTCTGCTTTGTTTGGTTTTCATCTATAAAATGAAATTACTTTGTAACAAAACGGAAGTGTGATCCGTAGCGTTCGAAAGCTTGGCGTTCGAGCTCCTCACGGTGGTCAGGGTGTGCTACGCTAATAATAAGTTTTGCACGTTCTTGCAAGGTTTTGCCATACAAGTTTACCGCACCATATTCAGTCACAAACCAGTGCATGTGGTTACGCGTAGTAACTACACCAGCTCCAGAGGTCAAAACGTTAGAAATTTTGCTCACGCCTTTGTTGGTTACCGAAGGCATTGCTATGATAGATTTTCCGCCTTTTGAGCGTGAAGCACCATATACAAAGTCGACTTGTCCGCCTACGCCCGAATAGAATTTAGTTCCAAGTGAGTCGACGCAAACTTGTCCAGTAAGATCCACTTGTAGAGCAGAGTTGATGGCAGTTACTTTGTCGTTTTGGCAAATAATGAATGGGTCGTTGGTATAACCTACGTCCATCATTTTCACCATAGGGTTGTTATCGATAAAGTCGTAGACTTTTTGCGATCCCATCAAGAAAGTAGAAACCATTTGCCCTTTGTCAATCTTTTTGTTTGCACCGTTGATAACACCTTTTTCTACCAACTGAAGAACACCATCGGCAAACATTTCGGTATGGATACCAAGGTTTTTGTGGTTGCCAAGTTGTGCAAGCACAGCGTTAGGAATAGCTCCGATACCCATTTGCAAACAAGCTCCATCTTCAATCAAAGCAGCACAGTTTTTACCAATAGCTGTTTCGATTTCGTTTGGCTCGCTAAAGTGAGCTGGCTCAAGTGGAGTTTCGTCTTCTACAAAAATATCAATCATCGACATTGGAATCAAAGCGTCGCCCAACGAACGAGGAACATTTTTGTTTATAACGGCAATCACATAGTCGGCAGTTTCTATAGCCGCCAAAGTAGCATCAACAGACGTTCTAAGTGAAACGAATCCGTGTTGATCTGGAGGACAAACTTGAATCATTGCTACGTTACATTTGATGTAACCTTCGCGGTAAAGACGTTGAGTTTCGCTCAAGAAGATAGGAATATAGTCGGCATATCCTGCTTGAACATTTTTACGCACATTGCCACCAACGAAAAACGCATCGTGTTGGAACACGCCTTCGTAACGAGGTTCGGTGTAAGGTGCAGGACCTTCGGTATGAAGGTGATGGATGTGAACATCTTTCAACTCTCCTGCATCGCCACGACGGCACATTGCTTCGATTAAACATTGAGGAGCACTTGCTACGCTACTCAAGTGTACATGATCGCCCGATTTGATAACTTTTACAGCTTCGTCGGGAGTAACTGTTTTGTAATTGATTAAAGCCATTTTTGTATCTATTTTTTAAAGTTTAATTGTTTCTATAACTTCTTCCATCGAGAGCAATCTTTGCTCACCAGTTTGCATATTTTTGAGCATTACTTTGCCCTCATTGAGTTCGTTTTCGCCCACAATGGCAACAAAAGGAATCTTGTTGTTGTCGGCATAAGTCATTTGTTTCTTTATTTTTGTTAGTTCGGGATAAATTTCAGTATTTATTCCATTGGCACGAGCTTGAGCAGCCATTTTTACGCACGCATTCAACTCGTTGTTACCAAATGCAATGAACAAAAGTTTAGTACGTTCAACCGCATTTTTAGGATATAAATCGAGTTGGTTGAGAACATCGTAGATGCGGTCGGCACCAAACGAAATGCCCACGCCCGAAACACCATTCATGCCGAAAACGCCAGTTAAATTGTCGTAGCGTCCGCCACCGCTGATGCTTCCAATAGCAACGTCCAAAGCTTTTACTTCGAGAATTGCTCCTGTGTAGTAATTCAAGCCACGAGCAAGCGTAAGGTCAAGCTCAACTTCGTATGGCAATGCAAGTTCGCTAATGGCGTTAAGGATTGTTTCTGTTTCTTCAATACCTTTTTGTCCAACTTTAGATGTGGAAAGCACTTGTTTTAGTTGAGCAAGTTTTTCGGCATTAGTTCCTTTTAACAACAAATTGGTTGCAACTTTTCGACTGCCGCGTTGGAAATTCCTTTTGCCAAAAGTTCGGCATTCACATTTTCCAACCCAATTTTATCCAGTTTGTCAATTGCTACTGTAATGTCAACAATGTGGTCGGGCTCGCCAATGTATTCGGCAATTCCGCTCAAAATTTTGCGATTGTTGAGTTTGATTAAAACATTAATTTGCAAACGGCGAAAAACCTCATTGATGATTTGGATTAACTCAACCTCGTTGAGCAACGAGTTGCTTCCCACAACATCGGCATCACATTGGAAAAACTCACGATAGCGACCTTTTTGAGGACGATCGGCACGCCAAACGGGTTGGATTTGGAAACGTTTGAAGGGGAACGTGATTTTGTCGCGGTTTTGCACTACAAAACGAGCAAATGGCACAGTAAGGTCGTAACGCAAACCTTTTTCCGAAATTTTGTTGGTAAGCTTAATGCTATTTTTTTGCAATAATTCTTCGGAATCAATTTTTCCAATAAAATCGCCAGAATTAAGAATTTTGAATAAAAGTTTATCGCCTTCTTCGCCATATTTTCCCATCAAAGTCGATAGGTTTTCCATTGCAGGTGTTTCTATTTGTTGAAAACCATATAGGCGAAACACTGAACGAATGGTGTCGAAAATATAGTTCCTCTTTACCATCTCTTCGGGGGTAAAGTCGCGAGTTCCTTTTGGTATCGAAGTTTGTTGTGCCATGTTTTAATCTCTAAAAATTAAGTTCATAATTAAATCGGTAGAACCAGCGTGTTGTTGCACATAAATTCCAGCCTGTTCACCGGCATTTTTTTCGTTCAAAAGTTGCGTCAAAGCCTTTTTGTATTCCTCTTGGTTGGTGACCGAAATTGCACCACCGCAAGCAATCAAATCTTTTGCCTCTTCTGCCTTCTGATAATTAGGTCCAAAGATAATAGGAATTTTCCAAACTGCCGCTTCCAAAGTGTTATGAATTCCAACTCCGAATCCGCCACCAATATAAGCCAAACTACCGTACTGATAAATTGAAGAGAGAAGTCCAAATCCATCAATAACCAAACAGTCGGCTTGAGTAACGTTTTCTTCCGTTGCTTCCGAATATTTGACATACGGACGTTTTATTTTACTACAAAGAACTTCAAGACGGTGTTTTGAGATTTCATGTGGAGCAATAATAAGTTTCTGCGAATGATTTTTGTTGAAATGTTTGATAATAATTTTCTCGTCTTTTTCCCAAGTACTTCCTGCTACCAAAACATTCTGACTCTCTGCAAAAATTCTTATCAATGGGAACTGTTTCGCATTTTGAGCAATTTTTACAACTCTATCGAATCGGGTATCGCCCGAAATGGTTACGTCATGAATGTTTATTTTCTGCAAAAGATTTTTTGATGACTCATTTTGTACAAAAATATGAGTGAAACAGTTCAAAACTTTTCGATGCGAAATGCCACAAGGGCTGAAAAATAACTGATTTTTTCTAAATGTACTTGAAATCAAATAGGTTGGGATCTCTCGTTTTTTGAGTTCTGAAAGAATATTTCTCCAAAATTCGTATTTTACAAAAATCGCTTTTTCTATCTGAATAGCGTTTACAAATCGCCTTGCATTGCGAGGAGTGTCAATTGGGAGATAGCAAACTATATCGGCGAGTGGATAGTTTTTGCAAATTTCGTAACCAGACGGCGAGAAAAATGTAAGTAAAATTTTTGCCTCAGGATTTTTTTCTTTGATAGTTTCGATAACAGGTCGTCCTTGTTCAAATTCTCCAAATGAGGCTACGTGAACCCAAATGTATTTTGCTGTTTTGTCAGCAATGGATAACTTCTGCCAAATTTGTTTGCTACCTTTTTTGCGATGATACATTTTTTTCTTGAATAGTGCACAAAACTTAATTGTCAGCACCATCAAGCACATTGCAATATTGTAAACCGTGTTGTACATTTTTTAGATAGAAAGAATGAGTTTTTTACTAAAAACAACAAAAGACACTCCTTGAGAAAATAAGGAATGTCTTTTGCTTTCAATTTAAGGAAAAAGCAATTATTTTCTAATTCCTAATTCTTTGATAAGTGCACGATAACCTTCAAGGTCTTTTGCTTTCAAATAATCAAGCAATTTACGACGTTTACCTACCAATGCTTTCAACGCACGAGCTGTGCTATAATCTTTTTTGTTTGACTTCAAGTGCTGAGTCAAGTGAGAAATACGGTATGAAAATAATGCTATCTGAGATTCAGCTGACCCAGTATCAGTATTCGACTTTCCGTACTTTTCAAAGATTTCTGCTTTTTTTTCTGGTGTTAAATACATAAAAACTTAAAATTAAAAAATAAAAATTATGATTTCCCAAAAAGGGAGCGCAAAGATACAACATATTTTCTTGAAAAACATGCTTTTTGGTAAAAAAAGTTTTTTGCTCTAAACTATAAAATTAAGTTAATTGGTATTTATTACCAGGAAAGCATCTTATCAAACCTCTAAACTCCATTTCGATTAGCAGAGATGATAAACTAGAAATTGGCATAGAAGTTCTAACTGCAATGGTATTTATATGCAACTCTTTTTCCTTGGTTAAAAGAGTTACTACTTTTTGTTCGTCAATAGAAAGTTCATTGAAACAGATTTTAGGTTGAATTGCCGTCTTTTCACAATCTTTTTCCCAACCCATAAAATTCTCTACATCGGTAGCCGATTGAATAAGTACAGCTTTGTTTTTGATGATAAGTTGGTTGCAACCTTCGGAATAAACATCGCCTACTCGGCCAGGAAATGCAAACACATCACGATTGTAATTGTTAGCAAATTCAGCAGTAATGAGAGCTCCTCCTTTTTTGGGCGATTCTACAATAAGAACGGCATCGCACATTCCGGCAATGATTCTATTGCGCTGTACAAAATTTGTTGCATCAGGTTTTGTTCCGCTGAGATATTCGCTCACAATAGCACCATTTTCTACTATTTTTTTTGCAACATTACAGTGAGCAGATGGATAAATTCTATCTAAACTATGCGCAACAACTCCTACGTTTGGCACATTCATCTCAACTGATTTTTTATGCGCACAAATATCTACTCCGTAAGCCAATCCACTCACAAAAGTTATATCGGGATGGTTTGCGGCAAGTTGTTCTACAAATTCTTCACAAAGTTTTTGCCCATAGTGAGTTATTTTTCGAGTACCTACTACAGCAACAAATTTTCCAGAATTAAGGTCTACATTTCCTTTTGAGAAAAGCACCATAGGAGCGTCAATGCACTCTTTGAGTCGGAAAGGATACTGTTTGTCAGTAAAAAACAGTGGTGTAATATTGTGTTTTTGGATGAAATCCAACTCTTTTTGTGCAATATCTAAGGCTTGTTGACGCGAATCAACAATCTCCTTTGCTAGCACGGCACCAATGCCCATTGTTTTTGACAAAGCTATCGCATTTTCCGAAAAAATAGCTTCAACTGAGCCAAAATGTGCCAACAAGTTCTTCGCTAATATTGGTCCTATGCCTCTAAGTTGTGTAAGAGCTATGTTATACTGCAAAGAGGATTTCATTCGTTTTTTGGGGTATATATAATTAACACAAAGATATGAAATTCAACTGAGTCGTAGCAAGATTCTATTTTTTTTCTTTCCATTGCAAAATTGCCACTAATCACTATTTTATTATCTTTGCTTTTGGAAGATAAAAAATAGTATTATGAAAAAAAATCAAGTTATTAGCATCGTTAGTGTTGCATTAATCCTCTTTTCTTGTTGTAAAGAGCAAACAAAAGATTACACACAATATGTGGATCCTTTTATAGGGACAGGTGGACATGGACATACGTTCCCTGGAGCTATAGTTCCCAATGGAATGATTCAACCAAGTCCAGATACCCGTATCAATGAATGGGATGCATGCTCGGGTTATTATTATGCCGATACTACCATAAATGGTTTTTCGCACACACATCTTAGTGGAACAGGATGTTGCGATTATGGAGATGTGCTTCTTATGCCTATTGTAGGAGAAGTAAACACAAACTTTCAAGGGAAAAAGAGTCAGCAAACAAATTATGCTTCTGTGTTCTCGCATGAAAATGAAAAAGCTGAAGCTGGTTATTATTCAGTTTTCTTGGATACTTACGGCGTGCAGGCAGAACTTTCTGCCACAAAGCGTGGAGCAATTCATCGTTACACATTTCCAAGGAGTGAAAATTCTGGATTTGTTCTTGATTTAGACTACTCTCTTCAACATCAGCGTAACGAAAATCTACAGTTAAAGGTAATTAGCGATACAGAAATAGTAGGAAGTAAGATGACTGTTTATTGGGCTTTTGAGCAGAAAATAAATTTCTATGCAAAATTTTCAAAACCATTTTCGTCTTATAAGATTGTAGAAGCTCCGGTTGTTGAAAATGGAGTAGAACTTCCTCAAGCAAAAGTTGTTGTGCGTTTTGCAACCGAAGAAAATGAGCAGGTTTTCGTGAAAGTTGGTGTTTCGGCTGTTGATATTGAAGGAGCAAAAAATAATGTATTAAGCGAAATTCCTGATTGGAACTTTGACAAAGCGCGTAATGATGCTAAATTGGCTTGGAATAAATTTTTACAGAAAATTGATATCACAACCTCCGATGAGGAACATAAAAAGATTTTCTACACTGCAATGTATCATACTGCTGTTGCTCCAAATGTGTTTTCGGATGTTGATGGTAGATACTTAGGAATGGATCACAAGATAAGAAAAACGGATCCTAATAAGCCAATTTATACTATTTTTTCACTTTGGGACACTTTTAGAGCATTTCATCCGCTTTATACCATTATTGATCCAGATTTGAACAACGAATTTATTGTTTCGTTGCTTTCAAAATATAGTGAGGGAGGTCTGTTGCCATTGTGGGAATTGGCAGGAAATTACACAGCTACTATGATTGGATATAATGCTGTGCCTGTTATTGTGGATGCATTTATGAAAGGTAATCGCAATTTTGATGTACAAAAAGCTTATGAAGCATGTTTGAAGAGTTCAAATTTTGATTCGACAAACATCATAACTCCAGTGAAGATGAGAAATGCTCTTGTTTTGAAATCAAAGGATTACAAAAATAAATTAGGATATATCCCTTGTAACTTGGAGCATGAGGCGGTTGCAAAAGGCTTAGAATATGCGTATGCAGATTGGTGTATTTCTCAGTTCGCTAAAGAATTAGGAGATTCTATTCTCTATGATCGATACAGAGAATTAGGACAAGGATATCGATATTATTTTGATAAAAATGTAGGTTTCATGCGTGGACTTGACGATAAAGGAAATTGGCGCGAACCATTTAACCCAATTGCTTCGAATCACCGCGAAGATGACTACTGCGAAGGAGTTGCATGGCAATGGACGTGGTTTGTTCCTCATGACGTGCAAGGATTGGTGGATTTGATGGGAGGAAGAGTAAATTTTATTGAAAAATTGGATACTCTTTTTTCGATGGATTCACGTTTAGAGGGAGAACTAATTTCGTCAGACATTTCTGGTTTGATAGGGATGTATGCACATGGCAATGAACCAAGTCATCATATTGCACATCTTTACAACTATGTAGGTCAGCCTTACAAAACACAAGCATTGGTAGATAGTATTTTGTATAGTCAGTATTTTGCTGATGTTGATGGACTTTCGGGCAATGAAGATTGCGGTCAGATGTCGGCATGGTATATTATGAATGCTTTGGGAATTTACCAAGTTGCACCGGGAAATCCTGTCTATTCTATTGGACGTCCATTGTTTGAGAACTCTACTGTTCATCTTTCTAACGGCAATAAGTTTATTGTTAAGGCGAATAATGCTACAAAAGAAAATAAATATATACAATCAGTTTTGCTCAACGGGGCGCCATTAAATACTCCATTTATCACTCATGAGGATATTATGAATGGTGCTATTTTAGAGTTTACAATGGGAAGTCAACCATCTAAATGGGGAAGCGGGGAATAATAATTTATGTTCAAATAAAAAAGCCCTCTAAATTTAGAGGGCTTTTTATTATTTAGAACTTATAAAGTTGACTGAGAAGGAGCATACATCTCGTCTATCAGTTCTTTGTAGTTATGTAAGATAACTGCACGACGAAGCTTTAGCGTCAAAGTCATTTCGCCAGATTCTACTGTAAAGCATTTCTTTATCAAGCGGAACTTTTTCACTTTCTCGAAGTTTGCCATATCTTTTTGAGCAGTTTCTATGCGTTCACTATAAAGTTTTTGAACTTTTTGGTTTTCTAACAATTCGTCAAGATTGTCATACATAATGTTATGATCGCTTGCGAACTCTTTCAATGCTTCTAACTCTGGAACAATAATGGCAGTAACAAAATTGCGAGAATCTCCTATAACAACTATTTGTGCGATATAAGGATCCATATTCAATTTTGTTTCAATTTGTTGAGGAGCAATATATTTTCCGTTCGATGTTTTGAACAAATCTTTTATTCTATCAACAATAATCAAATGACCATCTTCGTCAATTTTTCCCGAATCTCCGGTGCGGAACCATCCATCTATAAACGCCACTGCATTGACCTCTGGCAAGTTATAATATCCAGGAGTAATTGTTTTACCTTTTACAAGGATTT
>JAGCIZ010000249.1 GCA_017648235.1 Paludibacteraceae bacterium | reverse complement strand
TCAAAACATTCCAGACCTACGTGTAAGCAACGTTTATTCTAACATGATTCAAGATTTTGCAGGCAACAAAAAGAATCAGACAAACGAAATGAAGAACGCAGTTTCTTTTGCCAAACAAAAAATTGATGCAGCAAAGTGGTTTATCGACTCTATCAAGCAACGAAATGCCACTTTGATAAGCACAATGAAGGCAATAGTAAAATATCAACAACAGTTTTTCTTGTCGGGAAATGAGTCGGACTTAAGACCTATGATTTTGAAAGACATTGCTGATATTTCTGGATTTGATATGTCTACAATTTCTCGTGTAAGCAATAGTAAATACGTTCAAACCGAATTTGGGGTTTTTCCACTGAAATACTTTTTTTCAGAAACAATGAGAACCGAAGATGGTGCAGAAATTTCCAATAAAGAGATTATGCGCATTTTACAAGAAAGCATAGAAGAAGAAGACAAACAAAATCCCATCACCGACGACAAACTCAAAGAAAAGTTACACAAAAAAGGATATATCGTTGCTCGAAGAACAATCGCAAAATATCGCGAAAAACTTGGTATTCCTATCGCACGTCTTCGCAAAAAAATTTAATTGCAATGGAAAAACACTTTGCCGAATTTGTTTCGAGAATTTTGCATCCATTCTACATGACTACTTATGGACTGTTGATACTTTTCAATTCTAGTCTAAAACTACTTTTTTCAACGCATGAAAAAGCAGTTTCTTTAATTGTTTTATTCATATTTACCTTATTGCTTCCCGCACTCATTATTTTCCTTCTTCACAAAAAAAAGAAAATTTCCAACCTAAACATTTCAAACAGAAAAGAAAGAACCGTTCCTTTTTTATGTGTTTTTTGTTGTTATATACTGTGTACAGTTGTGCTCATCTCTTTAGGTATAACTCCATCTTTTATTCCAATGCTTCTTGTCGGGAGCGCACTTTCCATTCTTTTCTTAACCGTAATATCTTTTGGGTGGAAAATCAGCGCACATCTTACGGGGATTGGAGGACTTTGCGGCACAATTTTTGGAATAAGTTGGTGGTTAAACGTAAATACCATGAACATATTTATAATCGTCATTCTTCTATCCGGAATACTTGCCTATGCCCGCATTGTACTTAAAGAACACACTTTGACACAAACCATTTGTGGATTTTTGCTAGGATTTTTTTGCTTATTTTTTTCTAACCTAATTTTTCTATGAGCAAACAAAGAATTGGAATAGCTATGAGTGGAGGCGGCATAAAAGGGGTTTGCCATGCAGGAGTACTAAAAGCTTTAGAAGAGCATAACCTCAAACCTGATATTCTGTCCGGAGTTAGTGCAGGAAGCATTGTTGGAGCATTTTATTCCGATGGGTATTCTCCTGATCAAATTGGGGAACTTTTTTCGGACGTAAACTTTCGGCAATGGACAAAAATTGGAATCCCGACAAAAGGGTTCTTCAGCATTGATCCATTTGTTGAGTTCTTAAAGAAAAACTTACGAACAAAAAGGTTAGAGAATTTACCAATTCCTCTTCGCATAGTAGCCACTGATTTGGACAACGGGCGAAGCGAAACATTCACATCAGGCAACCTAGTTGACTGCATTGCTGCCTCTTGTAGTGTTCCTGTGCTATTTCATCCCAGAAAAATTAACAACACGAATTATGTAGACGGAGGTGTTTTCAAGAACTTTCCTGCGAGTACCATTCGCAATGATTGCGACTATTTGATTGGGATAAATGCTAGTCCATTGGTAGCCAATGACTATAAGCTCTCCATCATCAACGTAGCTGCTAGATCTTACCACTTTATGTTCAAAGCAAACATCGTTCACGACAAGGAGTTGTGCGATTTTTTGATTGAGCCTCCAGATATGGCACACTTCGACACGTTCGAAACCGAAAAATCAAAAGAGATATTCTCGCTCGGATACAAAACTGCAAAAGAATTATTAGAAACTAAAAAAGATAAAAATTAAAATGGTTACAGATTACGAAATAATGGCTCCAGTTGGGTCGTGGGAGAGTTTGAGTGCTGCTATTCAAGCAGGAGCCAATTCCGTTTATTTTGGAATTGAGAAACTAAACATGCGTAGTAGGTCATCAAACAATTTCACTACCGACGATTTGCACAAAATAGTTGCTCTTTGCAAAGAAAATAACATAAAAACCTATCTCACCATAAACACAGTAATTTATGGCGAAGATTTAGATTTGATGCGCGAAATTGTGGACGAGGCCAAAAAAGCTGACGTTTCGGCTATCATCGCTGCCGATGTTGCTGTTATGACTTATGCTTGCTCGCAAGGAGTAGAAGTTCACCTTAGCACCCAACTCAACATTGCTAACGTAGAAGCTCTTAAATTCTATGCTCAATTTGCCGATGTAGTGGTTTTAGCACGCGAGTTAAATCTCGAACAAGTAGCAGAAATTTACCGACATATTGTAGAAGAAAACATTTGCGGAAGAAACGGAAAACTCGTTCGTATAGAAATGTTCTGCCATGGAGCTTTATGCATGGCGGTTTCGGGTAAATGTTATTTGAGTCTGCATCATCACAACGCATCGGCTAATCGTGGTGCTTGCATGCAGATTTGCCGACGTGGCTACACCGTAAAAGACAAAGACAGCGATATAGAACTTGATATTGAGAACCAATACATCATGTCGCCAAAAGATTTGAAAACTATCCATTTTATCAATAAAATGCTTGATGCAGGCGTAAGAGTTTTCAAAATAGAAGGACGAGCAAGAAGTGCCGAATATGTAAAAACAGTGGTTGAATGCTATAAAGAAGCCATCGAAGCATATAACTCCAACTCTTTTACCGACGAAAAAATTGCTCATTGGAACGAACGATTGATGACTGTTTTCAACCGCGGATTTTGGAATGGTTATTACCTAGGTCAGCGACTTGGCGAATGGACAAAAAACTATGGTTCGTCAGCTACAAAACGAAAAATTTACATTGGTCGCTGCACCAATTATTTTTCCAAAATAGGTGTTGCTGAATTTCTGCTCGAAGCACAAGACCTCTGCGTAGGCGACGAGATTTTAGTCACAGGCGAAACCACCGGTGCCTACGAGGACGTTGCAAAGGAAATTCGTGTAGATCTAAAGCCAGTTGAGAAGGCAGAAAAAGGAGTCTATTTCTCCATAAAAACCAATTCTGTGGTCCGACGCAACGACAAACTATTCAAAGTGGTAAAAGCCGAAGAAAAACACTTTCAATGAAGAAATATTTTATTTTCATAATAATTGCGATTTGCGTCTATTCATGCAAATCAAAACAGCTTATTCAGCAACCAATTATTGATGAACAATCACCTATTACAACCGTAGATACCACTAAAATTCCATCTTTTCCTGCTGAAATAATTTATATTTTAGCTAGAGAATACGAGGCTATACACGACGAAACAAAACAAAAGTACCACACTGAAAAAGCAAAATCAGAAAGAGAAGATTCTATTACAATAGACAATTATTTAGAAAAGCGTCTTATTCAGTTCTACCCAAATTTAGCTTATAAAGGAATGATAAAAAAACTTTATTTTTTATCGCAAAATAGTATTCCCAAAAAACAGCAAAAAGATTTACTTCAACCTACACTTGAAATAAAATTAAGCGAAAAAAAAGAAAATGAAAGATTTCACACTTATGTATCGGACAAAGACGAAATTGAATTTCTAAATATGACAAGTGAAGAAATAAAAATATACCGTCAGCTCAATGCATTGGCAGATAGTAGCCTATTTTTTTCTCTTAATGATTTAGAAAATATCTCTCTTAATGACTCTAACTTTCAAACAAAGAAACAACTTCTATCGGATAGTATTCCTTTTTTCTTAAAAGAAAATCTAACTATTCCATTAATTTTTTCTGGTGGAGGTTCGTACGTATTTTATCGTATAATGCAAAGTAAAGCTCGTGCAGAATATGTTTCGGAATATCTTTATCCGCAGAGAACTAAATACGGAATGCAAGGAGATGCATTTCGACATATTTTTGTTAACGTAATGCTCAAACGCTACACTTCCGAAGCTCTTGCTTGGCTAATTATGGATATTTATTGGGAAAAAGCAGGTAACAATGCTCCTTGTGATTTACTAATGGATTTACATAACAACAGCGTAGGGCGTTCCACAAAGTATCAATACTTTAGAGGAGATAATCTTTTTGATTGGCAAAAATGGGCTAAAAACATTGAATTTTTCATCAATGATACTACAAGAAACGCAACATTTAAAAATTGGAATCAAGCAATGCCCCTTTTTCTTATAACACAAGATAAAAATAACACAGATAAAAACTCTTATTTGTATTGGAATAAATAATCGGCATCAGAAAAACAAAAAAAACGACACAACTTAAAATTGCATCGTTTTTTTTTGTTTAAACTTTATTTTTAGTTTCTACGCTTGCTACGAAGAACTCCTACGTAACCCAACGCAAAAGCAAGCAAAACAAAAAGTCCATCGGAGATTGGAGTCCAAGGTTCTTCGTGTCCATCTCCACTTGGCAATCTTGCAGGGCCACTAAAAGAGACCTCTTCTCCAGAGTCTGCAAAAGGTTCTAACGACAGAGAAGATGGCAAAGCGCTTCCCGTTGATGAAAAATCACTATTATCTCCTTGTACAGATGTAGATTGATCAATATTAGAATTCGTTTCTTCAAAACTATAATTCACCGCCTTAAGTTCTACAGCCATAATAAAAACCATGGCAAACAGAGCAACTATTTTCATTTTCGTTATATTCATTTTTGTCAAAAAGACTCTCTTTTCTATTTAATTTTTACTTGATTACCTTAACCGATTTAACCAATACGTTTTGTTTATTCAATATATTCACCACATATACTCCTTGCATTTCTGGAAGAGAAAGTATCATGTCTGAGCTAGTAACAGGAGTTTTCAGATACACACGACCCAACACATCACTTACAGCTACAGAATATTCCGTTGAAATATTTCTCAAGCATAAGTTACCGCCTCTAACAAATACTTGTAACGACAATTCCTCATCAAACATCTCCACAAAATCCATTCCTGTAACCATCTTTGGAGCTTTAGAGATAACAAGGTCAAATCTATCCGAGTCACCCTCATCGGCAAGGAACAAATAAGTAAGTTTAGAACCATCATTTTGCAAATCAACGACCGCTCCGGTTTCATTATCGCGCACCTGCACCAATGCTGTAGTGTCATTGGTATGAGTAAGACGAAGAGCATATTCTCCTGCCTCCTTGATACGTATACCGACTGGCACCACTACCTCATCTTCGCGTTGAACATCATTGAACATCATACGAGACGAACCTGCTTTCGACCATATTTCGGGAACAACGGACGAAGACTCACTTATCAAAGAAACAGGCATATCGTAGCCAGAACGAAAAGCGTCAACAGAACCCGCATCGGTAAGTGTAACTATTGTTGTACTCACCGCCTTAGGATTTAGAAAATCTTCAACTGCATCAATACCTATTGTATAGGCATCTGGCATATCGAACGACGAAGATAGCGAAGCTCTAGGAGCCATTTTTGCAGCAAAGTTAACCACTCTGTCATTCGAATCAGCATAAGGATAATCTGCGCTAGCAGAATTTCCCAAAACTACGCTAACGGCATCGCCAGTTTTAACCTCATCTGACAACTGAAGCCAATAACCGAAGTAAGGAGACAAGTCACGATCTTCCACAGCACTTATACCTTCGTAACGATTCAAAACGGCATTCCATCTAGAGAGATTTTCCCAACCCAAAGAAGCCGTTATCTCTTGTACATTGATATTTGACAAAAATGGATTGACCATGGTAAATACATTACGATTCCAATATTCAGCAGCATCAGAAGCTCCTGTGTACGAAAGCGTATGAGTTTTTGGCGACAACGTAGGAGAAATAACGAATCCCGTAGCTACCGAATGGAACTGCACCCAATATGAAGGAACTCCATTTACCACTCCAGCACTCTTTGGAACAAATCCATCGGGAACGTCTGCAGCAAACTCATAAAATTTATTAGGTTTAAGTGTTGCGTCCGATGATTTTTTGGTTCCGCCCTTGGATCCTGTTTTATTTCTATCAGCCGAACTAAATTCATACAAAAGATGTTTGCCTGTTGGAGGTAATTTTGCCAACGATCCATCTGCTCCTACTATACAAATACCTTCTGTACCGCCAACTCCTTGCATTTCCACAGGAAACGACAAATCGTGCCAACGGTCTTTATACACTCTGCAACGAATAATTAGATGTCCGCCAATGTTGAGCGAACCCGTAGGAGAAGTCTTGTCAAACACAATTTGACCTGCGTGGAAACCATGATCATCCTCCGATGCTTCTATGAAGAAATCATTCGCATAAACCGACTCTCCTTCTCTAATCACATATTTATCCTTACTACGAACATAAGACCCTATACGCAATTCGAAATCGACAATACAACCATTGTTTGTGCCAATAGAAGATCTACCGCAAGGGCTCGCATTGTCATAGTCTATTTTGAAACGTACGTGATAAATACCATCTTCCAAATCTGAAGGCAATGTCCATGAAGGCATTGTATTTTTAGTCACTCCTTGATCAATAGAAGTAACCTCACCGTGAGAATTGTAGCCCGACAAATAACTATAACTTACCAATTCTCCGCTATTGGTTCCATCAGCATTTAAATTCTCGTTAAATGCACCATCATTATTGTAGTCGATATAGACATAACCATTCATCCATGATCCTTGCCAGTTCAATGTACTAAAACTTATAGTTGATCCTGCCGTAGTAACCATTTGATATCCTCTTCTATCTGCATAAACAGGAGAAGTAATGGTTGGCTGAAGACTTGAGAAACTCATGGTGTGCTCTCCATCTGAAATAGAGAAAGAATCCAATCGACGAGATTTTGTTCCACTCATCAACTCCGTAGAAGGTTCACAAGATGCTGGTAATTCCACTCGCAATTCGAAGTCAACGATACAACCATTGTTTGTGCCAATAGAAGATCTACCGCAAGGGTTAGCATTGTCATAGTCTATTTTGAAACGTACGCGATAAACTCCATTGGGCAAATCTACTGGCAATCGCCACGATGGCATCGATTCCGTTGATACGCCTCCATTGCTAGCCACTGCATCCCCCAGCGAATTGTAGCCCGACAAATAACTATAACTTACCAATTCTCCATTGCCGGTTCCATCTGCATTTAAAATCTCGCTGAAGGCACCATCTTGGTTATAGTCGATGTAGACATAACCATTCATCGACCCTCCCTGCCAGTTCAATTTATTAAACTTAATCACCGAACCAGCCGCAGAAATCACTTGTATCGATGTGCGATCCACGTAAATAGGCGACGTATAGGTTGGTTGCACTTCAGTAAAGCTTGTTGTGATTTTGCCATCTGTTATAGAAAAAGAGTTTAAACGGCGAGATTTTGTTCCACTCATCAACCCCGTAGGAGGCTCACAAGATGAAGGTGACTCCACTCGCAATTCGAAGTCGACAATACAACCATTGTTTGTACCAATAGAAGATCTACCGCAAGGACTTGCATTGTCATAGTCTACTTTGAAACGTACGCGATAAACTCCATTGGGCAAATCTACTGGCAATCGCCACGATGGCATCGATTCCGTTGTTATGCCTTCATTGCTAGCCACTGCATCGCCTAGCGAATTGTAGCCCGACAAATAACTATAACTTACCAATTCTCCATTGCCGGTTCCATCTGCATTCAAAATCTCGCTGAAGGGACCATCTTGGTTATAGTCGATGTAGACATAACCATTCATCGACGAACCCAACCAGTTCAATCTACTAAACCTTATCTCCGAACCTGCTGTAGAAACCACCTCCGACGACGTGCGATCTACATAAATTGGCGACGTATAGGTTGGCTGTACATCCGCAAAGCTGGTCGAGGTTT
>JAGCIZ010000248.1 GCA_017648235.1 Paludibacteraceae bacterium | reverse complement strand
AAGCCATTCGGTTTGTTCTTGCAATGTCAGCGAAGAGTTATCAAGCAAAAGGGCATCATCTGCTTGTTTTAGTGGACTTTCTTTTCGGTTCTGATCCCGAAAATCTCTTTCTTTCAAATTTGATAGCACCTCATCAAAAGGTTGTTCCATACCTTTCTGCTTCAACTCATCATAGCGCCTTTTGGCACGCACTTCGGGAGAAGCAGTAAGGAAAATCTTCAATTCTGCATCGGGGAAAACTACTGTTCCTATATCTCTACCATCCATTACACCCCCTATGTTACTTCCAATTTCACGTTGCAACGCAACATAATGTTCTCTCACAAACTTAAGCGTACTCACACGACTTGCACCATTTGCAACCTCAAGTGTGCGAATTTGTTTTTCAACGTTTTCTCCGTTCAAAAACGTTTCCGAACATCCTTGTTCATTTGGCTTAAACGTTACCTCGATCTTGGAAATTACCTTTTGTAGTTCTTCTTCATCAATCGTTTCCTCGTTCATCAAATTATGTCTCAAAGCATAGAGAGAAACAGCTCTATACATTGCTCCTGTATCAATATAAATGTATCCTACTTTTCGAGCTAAGTCTTTTGCCATTGTACTTTTTCCACAAGAGGAAAATCCATCGATTGCTACTACAATTTTTTTCATAATTCTAATTTTATTTTACCCCAAAATCGGACATATAAGTTGTAAATGTTACATGATAAGAAAAGTTTCCAACCTGATATTGCGAAAAACCTAAATCAATATGAAAGTTGTGCACTTTTATTCCTGCACCAAAAGCAAATCCAGCAGCTGTTTTAAAGTCTTGCACAAAAAGATCGCGACCCCTTCTATGATTGTAACTAACTAATAGATAAAGATTTTTTATTGGCAAAACCTCAAAATTGAATGTCGCATGACTAAATAAATTATTGAAAAATTTATTGGCTTTGCTTTTTTCTGCCTTTTCAATGGTAGTGTCATCTGTTGCACTCAAATCCCATTTTTGCAAACTATGAATTGTCATCGAAAGACGCAATGGAGCATGCTTAAACCCTTTTGTCAAACCAAGTTGAACGTCCCAAGGAGTCATTTCAATGCTACGCTGCCCGTCTATCGATTTATAACCATTTATTCCCATACCGATGTTTCGAACCACCAATCCAGCAAAAAACAAATGCTCTTGGTCGGCATAACTCAACCCCGCATCAACAGCAAAACCAAAACTTTTGTAACGTTCGTAAACGCTCAACATAGGTTTTAGAGTAACCCCAATTGTCCAACGTTTGCTCAAAAGACGAGCATACGAAGCATGAATCACAAAGTCTTTGGCCGTAAACTTCAAAAGGGCTTCGTTTTCTCCTGTTTCCGAGGAGATAAATTTCCCATAATCGATGTAGTTAATTCCATACGAGGTAAAATTGTAGTCTCCAAAGTTCCTTCCATAAAGTACCGAACCATAATTGACATCGGAGAGATAATTGGTGTAATTAAACGTAAGTACATTGTGTGTTTTAGAAGAAAGCAAAGCTG
Source organism: Paludibacteraceae bacterium (assembly GCA_017648235.1). GTDB lineage: Bacteria > Bacteroidota > Bacteroidia > Bacteroidales > Paludibacteraceae > RGIG9608. The sequence continues at coordinate 1,565 of JAGCIZ010000248.1, read as the reverse complement.
GATTTATTACAGCAAGACTCAAATCATTGTCATAAAGTGAAACGTTTGTTCCTCCCATTGCAGCCACACGAGCCGATGCTGGCACATCCAAAACCTTATATGAGCCAAAACCCGATTGCCCAAAACAAAGTAATGGACAAAACACAATAAAAAGAATAACAAGAAATTTTTGCATAAAAACTAGGCAAAGATAACTATTTTTTACTTTTATTAAAGAGACTCCAATGTCACTTCCATTTATCTAAGAATTAGTAAAATATGAGTAGTTAAATTACTTTTATCATAAAAAAAACTAATTTTGCGAAAAATATTCATAATTGACCATGAACACAAAAATTTTTCTATTTAAAACATTTCTTTCTATTGTTGCGACTATTGCTTTTTATTCATGTAATAATTCATCAAATAACGATGAAGCAACTCCTCAACCAGAATATTTTACCATTACATTCGAAGATTTTTATCTTGGAAATAATAATGTGTGGGACGGATCGGATATGAGCGGCGGTTTCTCGCTTAACGATGTTTGGTTTTCCAACAATTACGTGAACGAATACGGCGGATATAGCAATGGTGGTTTTTCGGTTTCTTGCCAAACAGATATGGAAACTACAGGATTTGGCAACCAATATAGTGTTTACAGCAATGGCGGAGCCAATGGTTCAAAGCAATTTGCGGTGGTATTTTACTCTTCCTATGCACCAGAAAACTCTCGCTTTACACTTAACAAAAAAGCAAGTAAAATAAAGAGTCTAAAAGTCAACAACTCCACTTATGCTTATTTAGCTATGAAAAATGGCGATAGCTATACAAATGCATTAGGTGAAAACGATTGGTTTAAGGTTATTTTTGAAGGGTATTTAGATAGTAAATCGGTTGGAAAAGTTGAGTTTTACTTGGCGGATTTCAGAGAAGGAAAAACTTACATCTGCAAAGAATGGACAACTGTAAACCTTTTGGGATTAGGAGAAGTTGATGAGATGCGAATTTCTGTTGACGGCAGCGACACGGGTGAATATGGATTAAACACCCCATCTTATGTTTGTATTGATGATATTGAAATAGAAAATAATTCTAAACCTACTTCGGTGCTTTTTGATAGAGCACGATTCCAATAACCAAGAAGATAATGTTCGGAAGCCAAACGGCAAGCAACGGATGCATTGTCCCTTTTATGGCAAATGTAGATGAAATTGTAGAAAATAGGATAAATGCTGCGCTAAGTCCAATGCCAATGCCTAGGTGCAAACCGATTCCACCTTTCACTTTCTTAGAAGCAAGAGAAACTCCTATTAATGTCAATATAAAAGATGCTAATGGATAAGAAAAGCGTTTATAGTATTCATCTTTGAAGGCTTGGATGTTCGCAGCTCCACGTTTTTCTTGTTTCTCAATGTATTCCTTCAGTTGAGGATTAGACATTTCTGGAGCTTGTTCGGCAGTTATGAAAAATTCTGCAGGATTCAGTGGAATAATTGTATCTAATTCTTCTCCTTGAACAATAGATTCATATAATCCGTTGAATGATCTTATCAAATAATCGCTCACAACCCAAGTAGAATCTT
>JAGCIZ010000022.1 GCA_017648235.1 Paludibacteraceae bacterium | reverse complement strand
GCGGGATTCCGTCATTATTTCTGAGCATGAACCTGGTGAGACTTTCTATTTAATTCAGTCTGGATCCATTCAGCTGGTAAAGTGCGTTAATGGTGTACGAAAGAATCTGGACATTTTGCATCCAGGGGAATTCTTTGGAGAGATGGCTATTTTGGAAAATTCTCCTCGCTCCGCCACCTGTGTTGCTATTGACAAGGTAGAGGTACTGGAATTCAACAAGGCAAACTTTGAAGCCCTAATTACTGGAAATCCTCAGATGGCTCTTATTTTGCTGAAGCTATTCTGTAAGCGTATCTATGATCAAAAGAGACGCTTAAAGATTTTGCTTATTGCTGAACCTCATGCACGTTTAGCCAGTGTTTTTATGATGTTTGACGAAATGAATCCTTCTGCCAATGCTGTAGACAAATCTAGAAGATTTAATCTTACTATTTCAGATTTGTCTCATTGGTCTGGTTTGCCTGGTGATGTAGTGCGAGATGAGGTGAACAAGTTTGTTGAAAAACGACGAATCGAAGTCTATGACACTTACATCATCGTTAAGAATATTGTTGACATGAAACGTGTCGCAAAATAAAGCATCTTGAAGATATCCGTCGTAAATCAGGCTCCTCAACATAAGTCTCATTGACCCAAGTTTTCATTTTTTGTATACTTACCTCATATTTTTTTGCCAACTTAGCTCACCTGGCAGAGCAGCACCCTCGTAACGTGCAGGTAGTCGGTTCAAGTCCGACAGTTGGCTTTTAAAGTCGGAATTGAACCGACTACCGGAGGGAGCGCCGAGCTAGCGAGGTAAGCCGCCATGGACGGCGGCGCCAGCGACCGAAGGCGGTTGGAGTGAAGTTACAGGAAGTAACTTCACGAAAACAAGGTTCAAGTCCGACAGTTGGCTTTAAAGAGAATTTGAACCGACTGCTGGAATGGTTCCGCGTTTTGCGAAGCAAAAGGCGATAGTGAGGCGAAGCCTCACGCCAAGTCCGACAGCTGGCTTTAAAGAGGAATCGAATAGGAGTATTATATGATGAAAAAAATCGTGAGTCTGTTTCTGGTAAGTTTGGCTGTTCTTACGCTTATCTCCTGTGGTAAAAAAGAAATTACTACAAATGAGCAAGCACGAGAGGCTTTTGTTGCAGCCTATGAAAAGCAGAATGCAAAAAATGGTGGATTGATGGATGTCACCTTTGACTTTGCTACTACTATGGAAGGTGTTCCCATTGAACTTGATGGAACGATGTCTATAGGATATACCATTAAGCCTGAATTTTCTGCTGAAATGAACATGACTGTGAATACAGACATGATGGGAATGCAGGTGGAATTGCCTTTTCAGTTCTATTATGAAGTAGAAGGTTCTAACATGACCATGTATTTCAATGCCATGAACACATGGATGAAAACTTCTGTTCCTTATTCTCAGTTTGATATTGCAGCTATGAGAGAATTAAATGTTGCCATGTTGGAGACCATTGATGAGGTTATCTTAAAAGGTAAGACTGAAATCAACGAAACTCCTGTATATGAATTAGAAGTAACGATGGGAGACAATACTTTTAGCAAAATGCTGGAAGTTTATAAGAATGTCATGAGTGATGCTGAGGTTCAAGTTCTGGAAGAGGCGTTTAAGACAGTAGAGCTTTCTGTGGAAGAGATTGATCTTTTGTTTGCTGGTTTGACTATACCCACTTATTTACGGCAGAGTGACTTGTCCTTGTATGGATGTAGTATAGATATAGAGCAGTTCTTGGGGCAGGTTTTGGAGAACGCTACTGAAATTGCTGGAACGGAAGTTCCTCCAGAAGTATTATCAGAATTGGACATGTCAGGCTTTATGACATTTGTGTATAAAGATGGCGAGCCTACTGGAGTGTATACTGTTCCCCAGGAGGCACGAGATGCTGCTGTAGATATGAATGTTACAGAACAGATGACATTCTAATTGTTTCTGTTTCATAAAATTATACAGTAGATACAGAAAAAGCATCCTAAAATTAGGATGCTTTTTTTATTGTCTTATGCTTTTAATTACACCTTGAATTGTTCGATACGAATGGATATATCATGAATTGTGGCTTCCATTCGCTCGTTAATATCTGAAAGACTTTTGGCCTTTTCAAATATTTTTTGTGACTCATTGTTCATGTAATTCATGTTTTCATCCATTTGCTCTGCTGCAACCTGAAGCTTTTGGATTTCCTGTAGGATCAATTTATTTCCTTCGGACATTTCTGCAGATGCAGTACGAACTTCCAAGGTACTGTTATTCATGGTGTGGAGGGCAGTGGCGATTTGCTGGGAACCATTAGATTGTTCATCCATAGCACCTTGAATCTGCACTACTAAAGAATTGGTATCTTGAATTTTCTGAGAAACAGAACCAAATACTCGATTTGATTCTTCGGAAACGGAAACCATTTCTTCAATGGCTGAATGAATCTTTGTAAGCTGAGTTCCAATATTTCTGGACTGCTCGGAAGAGGTTTCTGAAAGCTTTCTGATTTCATCGGCAACAACACTGAATCCTCGTCCTGCATCTCCTGCATGGGCTGCTTCTATGGCAGCGTTCATGGCCAACATGTTAGTTTGCTCTGCAATGGATGCAATTACTACGTTAGCCTCGTGAAGCATCTTTGACTGAAGTTCAATTTCCTTGATACGCTGGTTTACATCTTCCTGCTTTTCCGTTCCAATTTGAACTTCATCGGATAGCTCACCGAACACCTCCATCATCTTGTACATGGAATTTGTTACGGAGTTAATGCTGGCCAGCATTTCTTCTACAGCGGCAGAGGCCTGGGTAACCTCGGTAGCCTGAGATTGAATCATCCGTTCCAAGGACTGGATATTGGAGGTAATTTCATTTACTGTTCCGGCTGTTTCGGCCACGCTTCCAGCCTGCTTACCCATTTCATTTCTAACCTTTGTTATGTAGGCTGTGATTTGGCTAATGGAATCTACCATTTCAAAGGTGCTGTTATTCAACTGCTGTCCAACAGATTCCAAATGGAGCTTTGAATTCTTGATTTTTTCTACAGTTCGGTGAACCTTTTCTGTGAACTGGTTAAATCCCTTGGTAATGGAATTCATTTCCTTAAATGAATGGAAATTAAGACGTTTGGTAAGGTCAGCACTTCCTTCTGTAAGATCCAGAATATTATTATCGAGAATACGCAGGGGTTTTACTGCAAGCTTTATGATAATAATACTGATGATAATAGCTGAAACAACAAGAAGAATTGTTGTTCCTGAGAGCAGAGAAAGAATGAGTCTAGAAATTTCTTCCTGGCTAACACTTTCTGCTGTCAAAATCTGCTTGTCCATGTCGTCTACATAGTTTCCTGTAGAAATTGCCCAGCCCCAAGGCTCAAAGTAACCAGAATAAGCTAATTTGGGAGCAACGGTTACACCATCGGCTTTGGTAAAATAAAAGGAATTAAAGCCACTG
>JAGCIZ010000247.1 GCA_017648235.1 Paludibacteraceae bacterium | reverse complement strand
ATTCCCTTCTATTGATTGGTTTGCATTTAGTAATGAGTTTTTGAGTCAAAAACTTGGTTTGCAACGTGAGAATTTTACAACTCAAATTTCTAACTACGATAATCTTTCGGCACTTTTTGATGCTTTGAAACGTATCAATGTCATTATGATAGACCTTTGTAGAGACATTTGGCAATATATATCGATGAATTACTTCAAACAACGTATTAAGGCGGGAGAAGTAGGTTCTTCAGCAATGCCACACAAGGTAAATCCAATTGATTTTGAAAATGCAGAAGGAAACCTTGGTATATCAAATGCTTTATTGGAGCACTTGTCGCAAAAACTGCCAATTTCTCGTCTGCAAAGAGACTTGACCGATAGCACAGTTTTGAGAAATGTTGGTGTGCCTCTTGCACATACACTTATTGCAACGCAAAGTTTGCTAAAAGGATTAGGAAAATTGATGCTCAACGAAGTGGCAATATATGAGGATTTGGATAATTGTTGGGCAGTGGTGGCCGAGGGTATTCAAACTATTCTTCGTCGTGAAGGCTATCCAAAACCATATGAGGCGCTGAAAGCTCTTACTCGTACCAACGATGGCATTACTGAGTCTTCAATAAAAGAATTTATCCAAACTCTTGATGTGAAAGATGAAGTGAAAGAAGAATTGTTACAAATCACTCCTCATAGTTATACGGGTAGATAAACTTTTGAAAATATTATAGTAAAAAAAGAAAATAGCAGAGTATTACTCTGCTATTTCTATTTCTTGTTTCTCGGAATTTAATCGAAGAGATATTTCTGTTTTGTGTTGTTCATTACACAAAAGATAGTCGGTCAAAACATCTTCTACATACTTCTGTAGAGATCTTTTGAGAGGTCTTGCTCCGTACTGAACATCGTAACCTTTTTCGGCAATGAAATTTTTTGCCTCGTCGCTTAAGTTTAGTTTGATGTTCAAATTGTCCAAGCGTTTTATTAATTCCTTTAGTTCTAAATCGATGATTTGGAAAATATCTTCTTTTTTCAAGTTGTCAAAGTAAATAATTTCATCTACACGATTTAGAAACTCGGGAGAAAATGTACGATTGAGTGCTTTTTGAATTATATTTCTAGAGTTAACTTCTTCGTTTTTGCCCACGGAAAATCCTACTCCAGAACCAAATTCCTTAAGTTGTTTGGTGCCAACGTTGGAAGTCATGATAATTATAGTGTTTTTGAAATCAACCACTCGACCCAAACTATCGGTCAAACGTCCTTCATCGAGTACTTGAAGAAGTAAATTGAAAACGTCGGGATGAGCTTTCTCTATTTCATCAAGTAGAACAATGGAATATGGTTTTCGTCTAACTTTTTCAGTAAGTTGTCCGCCATCTTCGTGTCCAACATATCCCGGAGGTGCGCCAATCAAGCGAGAAACACTAAATTTTTCTAGGTATTCACTCATATCGATGCGAATGATAGCATCTTTATTGTCAAACATTTGTTCGGAAAGAACCTTTGCTAAATGTGTTTTTCCTACACCTGTTGGGCCTAAGAAGATAAAAGTTCCTATTGGTTTGTTGGGATCTTTTAGACCAATTCTATTGCGTTGAATAGATTTCACAACCTTCTCAATTGCATCGTTCTGACCAATTACTTTGGCTTTCAGTGTGTCAGCCATTTGCTTTAGTCGCATGCCTTCTACCTGGGCAATGCGTTTCGCTGGTACGCCTGTCATTGTTGCAACTACCTCTGCAATGCTCTCTTCGTCTACAATCTCGGGTTTGTCTTCAATAGATTTTTCCCATTCAGCAATAGCGTTGTTGAGTTGTTCGGTTAGCGATTTCGCTTCATCTCTAAACTCTGCTGCTAGTTCATAATTTTGAAGTTTAGAAGCTTCTATTTTTTTTGTGTTAATAGAAGAAATTTGTTCCTCTAGCATTTTTATCTCATTAGGGATTTGTACCGATTTGAGTTTCGCTTTTGAACCGGCTTCGTCTAAAACATCAATGGCTTTGTCGGGGAACTGTCGGTCAGAAATGTAGCGATTGGTTAATTTTACACATGCGGCAAGAGCTTCATCGGTAAACTTAACTTTGTGATGATCTTCGTAACGAGATTTTATGTTTTGTAGAATCTTCAACGTGTCTTCTTGAGAGGTTGGCTCTACTATAATCTTTTGGAAACGTCGTTCCAAAGCACCATCTTTTTCCACTGTTTTGCGGTACTCATCTAGGGTGGTAGCTCCAATGCATTGCACTTCTCCTCGAGCTAAACTTGGTTTTAGCATATTGGCAGCATCAAGTGAGCCAGAAGCTCCTCCTGCCCCAATTATTGTATGAATTTCATCGATAAAGAGAATGATGTTTGGGTTAGATTGTAACTCATTGAGAATTGCTTTTAGCCTTTCCTCGAATTGTCCACGATATTTTGTTCCTGCTACAACGGCTGCCATGTCAAGAGAAATAACTTTTTTATTGAGCAAAGAACGAGTAACTTTTCGCTGAACAATGAGTTGTGCAAGACCTTCTACAATAGCAGTTTTTCCAACGCCAGGCTCCCCAATCAAAATAGGATTATTCTTCTTCCGACGGCTGAGTATTAGGGCTATACGTTCAATCTCTTTTTCTCTTCCTACAATAGGATCTAATTTGTTTTCGGTAGCGGCTTTTGTAATGTCGAATCCAAAATTGTCCAAAGCCGGAGTTTCAGAAATGGAGTCGGATGTTTGTGGCTTTTTCTTTGTTTTTTGAGGTTCAAAGTCCTCTACATCGTCGTCATCGTCAATAGGAGAGAACGAATTTTTAGTGGAAAAATCCTCAAGATGTTCTGTTATTAAGTTTTTTCTAACATTAAAATAATCCACTCCTTTTTCTTTTAATAAAGATT
>JAGCIZ010000246.1 GCA_017648235.1 Paludibacteraceae bacterium | reverse complement strand
CCAAGAATTCTTTTCTTAAAATCTGTATTTTTTCAAAATTTTGGATTCCTTCTGTCAATTTTTCAAAACGAATAGAACTTCGTCCTTCGGGATAAACAATATAGCAATCGCCAGCAGCAAACGAACGGAATCGAGAGTCGAGCAATGGCTCTAATGTGTAACTATTATAAGCCCAACGCAAATATCCATCAAGTCCCAAATGTGCAGTGTACCAGCCTAAACATTCAGCTTCGGTAGGTTGCGAAAACGTAAACGTGTTAGGATAAGGTTCTGTACAACAAGTGTAGTAAGTAGAAATCATTCCATTTTGTTTGCGTTTTTTAAGAATCTCTTCCGGAAATTTGTGTCGATACGCAATACAATAGTCATACAATTCTGCTTCCAACTCTTCGTGCCAATCTCCAGCCAATGAAACTTTGAAATCTTTGTCGGCATTTTTTATGATGTTAAACACCGTAAGCATTTGCTCTTTTGGACGCTCATCCATTGCAATAGTTGTTTTTTCAAACCAACCTTTTTCTTTCAAATGTGTAGCGAACTGCTTAAGCATCTCAGTCCAAACTTCTGCATAAATACTATCGGAAGGAGTTGCCTCAATGGCTTTGAAGTTATTTGTTGCTTGGTCAAAATATCGAAAAGACAAACTCCAAGGAATCATCGAATAGCAGTTGATTTGTTTGTCAATGCCACAACTCATCATAAATTCCACCCAACGATCAAATACATCAAAATCAAAATGCCACGTATTGTCAACATTTTTTCGCCAAGTTACCATCGACTCAAAATAATCTTGCGTTTGTCCACCCCAAGGTTTGTGCATAATTGATGCTGTAATCACTTTTTGACCTGATTTGGCCAATTTTTCCATTGTTGGACGCATCGCATCTAAATGCGCTTCACTCCATGGTTCCACCTGAAAATAACGAGCTTCGGCAAATGGATTTTGCCACAAATCAAGATGAAAACTCCATTCACTAGGAGTTGGAATGATTCTATCAATAACCTCTATTTCTAAATTAAGTTTGCCAATAGTTTGACTATCATTCTGAACAAAAAGTGTGGATTTATAATTTCCTTTTTTTGCACTTTGAGGGATTTGAATTTGCACCCAAATCGGCTGAACGGTGTGTCTTTTGTATGGTAATTTTTCGGTGATATGATCCAAAACATCTGCGACCAACGAAGAATCGTAAATTGTAATATCAGGTCGATGTCCACAAGCTCCTTTTTTGTCCTTGTTCAATTCGTCGGTCATTACGTACCGAACAAATGAAGTTGTTGTCTCATCTTCAAAATCACCTCTATGAGCAACTTGCAACGTCATATCTTCGTTAGCAAAAACGAGAAATTGAGCATTTACACGTTCGCCTTTCCAAGCTACTATTTTATGCGTTTTCGATTTTTTTGTCATGGTTGGAACGATATTTTTTGCATAGCGAACATTTTTCGATGCCCAAACCACGTAAGTTTTATTAATAGTTTTCCACGACTGAGCATCAATATTTGATGGATCCGCAAGTTCATGATATTCTCCCTTCGGAAAAACTACTTGGTTCGTAGGTGTACCAAACTGAGTTTCGCCTTGAGAGAACAAAAACAAAGAACAAAAACAACCGATCAAAATCAATATTTTTTTCATAAGAGTATCTTTTTTGTTTTAATCAACATCTTCTTTTCCATTGCTGTACATGCAAAAATATAAACTTCTCCACCATCTTTTATTTTCAATCTTTTATGCAAAGATTCAGGAGTTTCAGGAAAATTCCGGACTGAAATATTCGCTTTTGTTACATCTTTTAAGTTTTCTTTAAGTTCATTTTTTGAAAAAAGAAAACTTTTTTCGACTTCAAAAATCCGCCCTGGGAAATCTGCTTGTAACTTATCCGAAGTATATAAGTGCGTATGTATGTGCAACTTTTTTACATCAAACTTTTCTGAAATTAACTGAAATGCTCCCGATTTAAGAATTGCCACATTTGGTTCATAAAGATACCTCCCAATATCGGAAGCAAATGTCGCAACACTTTCTTCTTTTTCCGTTTCCGAAAATTGGAAAATTTGTCTCAGTTGGCGCTTTTCGTCTATATTAACAGTTTTAATTTTAAGTTCAGTAGAATCTTTAGACGTAATTCGTACCAACACTTCTTTACATTCATTATCTACTGCAACAACGTGAATTTCAGAAAGTTTACTAGAAAAAGATTTTTTCAAAACACTCAAATCAATTATTGGAGAAAGTTTTATCAAGATCTCTTTTGATTTCAACAATAAAAGTTCCAATATTTCTAGGACATTTGGTTGACAATCAGACAGAAAAACAAGTTTCTGTCCTTTATCACTTCTTCTTGCAGGATCTAAATAGATGCAATCGTAAGAAGCACATTTTTGCAAAAACTCAACAGCATCCTCGTTATAAACTTGTATATTACTCAAACAGAGCTGCTCGAAGTTGTGTTTTGCAATTTCGCACAATTCCGGCTGAACTTCTACGTAATCTACTTTTGAAAACGTAGTGCTAAGAAAAGCACAATCAATTCCAAATCCACCTGTCAAATCAAGTAATGAATCTCCTCTTAGTATTTCTCTTTTGTACTTTGCTGTTATTTCAGAAGAACACTGCTCCAAAGATAATTTTAGAGGAAAACGCAAATTTTCAATTTCATACCAAGACGGAATTTTTTTTTTTATTTTTTGATAACCTGATATCTGCTGAAGAACAAAAGGAAGGTTTATCTCTTTGTTTTTTGCAAAAGAAAATGCCAATTTCGACAAATCATCATTCTTATGTTCTGAGATAAATCTATAGATTTCAGTCATCGCACTAATTACTGTTGACCTCCCATTATGTCAAGCAACTCATTTGTAATAGCTTGCTGACGACCCTTATTATACTGTATCGTTAATTCTTCTAAAAGTTTTTCTGCATTATCAGTAGCAATCTGCATTGCCAAAGTACGAGCTGCTTGTTCTGAAGCTATTGAGTCAAGCAATATAGTATAAACCTTCAATCTTAAAACTTTAGGCAATAACAAAGCAAGAATATGCTCTCTATTTGGTTCTAAAATGTACTCAATAGTCTCCTTTTTTTCTTCTGAAAGAGACAACGAAAGTGGCAAATAAGTTTCATCTACAATCTGCTGAACTGCTGTTGACTTAAAGTGTTGGTAAACAAAAATAATTTGATCCACTTTCTTTTCAGCAAAAAGCGTCACCAACCCTTCTGCAAAGGAAACTGCATCGTCGTAAGTAGGCTTATCAACCAAATAGTCATAATTTTCTGCATTGACAAATCCCATTTTTTTTACTGCATCAGTAATTTTCTTTCCTACTGAGATAACTTCAACATTTTCCTTGCCTAACAGCTGTGAATATCGCTCTATTAGTTGACTTGCCTTTTTTATAACTGTTGAATTAAATGCCCCACACAAACTAGAATTTGAAGAAACTGCAACAATCGCAATGCGATTAAGTTCTCTTTGCTCTGTATAAACAGACTTTACATTTTTATCTGCAGATAAAAAACAATTCAGCATCTCGTTTAGTTTCTGTTCGTAAGGCAAAAAAGTTTCAATATTCTTCTGAGCCTTACGCAACTTGGCCGATGCAACCATCTTCATTGCTGAAGTAATTTTTTTAGTCGAATCTACCGACGAAATACGTGTTTTTATCTCCTTGAGTGACGCCATTTTCTCTCCTAATTATTTTTGAGCATGGTTTGAACTTGTTCTGCCACCGACTTCAATATATCAGTAACTTTATCATCAATAACACCTTGTTTTAACACATCAAAAACCTCTTTTTGATAACGCATCTCAAGTGTTTCCAAGAACAATTTTTCAAACTCAGGAACTTTATCCAAATCAACATCAGCTAAAAGTCCATTAGTTCCACAATAAAGAATTGCAATCTGCTTTTCAACTGACATTGGAGAATTAACTGGTTGAACTAGCAATTTGGTATTTTTTTGCCCTTTATCAATAGTCATTGCAGTAACCGCATCCATATCACCACCAAATTTAGAGAATGCTTCCAACTCACGATATTGAGCCTGATCAAGTTTTAGTGTCCCTGCAACTTTTTTCATTGCTTTCACCTGAGCATTTCCACCTACACGAGAAACAGAAATTCCTACGTTAATTGCTGGTCTATTACCTTGATTGAACAAATTAGTATCCAAGAAAATCTGTCCATCTGTAATAGAAATTACGTTTGTAGGAATATATGCAGAAACGTCTCCCGCTTGCGTTTCAATAATAGGAAGTGCGGTCAATGAACCACCACCTTTTACCTTTCCAATAAGAGATTCTGGCAAATCATTCATTTTTTCAGCAACCTCTTGTTGCTCATTAATTTTTGCGGCACGCTCCAACAAACGAGAATGCAAATAGAAAATATCTCCAGGATAAGCTTCTCGTCCAGAAGGGCGACGCAAAATAAGAGAAACTTCACGATACGCAACAGCTTGCTTTGAAAGGTCATCGTACACAACCAACGCATGACGACCAGTATCGCGGAAATACTCTCCAATTGCAGCTCCAGCAAATGGCGCAAAATACTGCATTGCAGCAGGGTCAGAAGCTGTTGCTGAAACAATTATAGTATAATCCATTGCACCTTTTTCTTCTAAAGTATTAACCAAAGAAGCAATGGTAGAACCTTTTTGGCCAATAGCTACATAGATACAGTAAACAGGATTGCCAGCTTCAAAATTAGAACGTTGATTTATAATTGTATCTATTGCAATACTTGTTTTCCCTGTTTCTCTATCTCCAATAATCAACTCACGCTGACCACGACCAATAGGAATAAGAGCATCAACAGACTTCAAACCCGTTTGAAGAGGTTCTTTCACTGGTTGACGGAAAATTACGCCAGGAGCTTTTCGTTCCAATGGCATTTCTATCAACTCCCCAGAGATAGGACCTTTTCCATCAAGAGGATTTCCAATTGGGTCAATAACTCTGCCCAACATATTTTCTCCCACCTGAATGGATGCTATTCGATGAGTTCTTTTAACAGTAAAACCTTCTTTTATCTTTTCACTACTTCCTAAAAGAACTGCACCAACATTATCTTCGTCGAGGTTCATCACAATGGCATTCATGCCATTTTCAAACTCCAACAACTCGTTAGCTTCTGCATTTTTCAACCCATAAATACGAGCCACACCGTCACTAACTTGCAGTACAGTTCCTACCTCCTCAAACTGAAAATTTAGGTTTATACCTTCCAATTGTTGACGCAAAATATCAGATACTTCGCTGACTTTTACATTTTCTGACATACTCCAAAATTATATCTATGTTTTCCTATTTTAGTTCTTTTTCAAATTCTTCTTAAGTTGAACAAATTGGTTTTTAATTGAGGCATCTAGACGCACTCCATCAATATCCAAGATAAAACCACCAAGAATTTCCTCATCAATCTTCTTGTCCAACTCAATTCTTTTCTTATTCTCTTTGTTCAATAATTGTTGAATAAGACTTATCGTTTTTTTATCAACTGAAACTGCCGTTGTCAGTTTTCCATAATAAATTCCTTTTTCCTTTCTATACAAATCACAAAAGACCAATGCTATACGTTGCAATGAATCCTCTCTATTATTTTGCAAGATTAAATCAACTATTTTTTCAAAAACAATGTTATCTTTCGCCTTTGCTGCAATCTGAATCAATTCCTTCTTTTGCATTTTTGAAAGTGTTGGGTTGCTCAAAACTGAAGCAAAATCAACATACAACGAATAACTTTCTATCAAACTTTCCATTGCCCGATAGACATCTTCTGAAGCATTGTTTTGTTCCGAAAAAACATACAACGCCTTGGCATATCGTTTTGAAATTAATCCTGCATTCATCAATGAGAAGTTTTTATTTCATCCAAAAGACGTTCAATTATTTCTGCTTGATTATTATCCTTTTTCAAATCATTTCTTACAACTTTCTCAGCGATTTGAATAGATATTTCAGCAATTTGATCTTTAACGTCCATCAAAGCACGCTCTTTTTCTGCAGCAATTTGCTCTTTCGTAGCCTCAACAATCTTTTTAGCCTCTTCTGAAGCAACATTTTTTGCCTCTTGAATAATCTGCTTACGAGTTTCTGCAGCTTCTTTCAATATCTTCACTTCTTCTTCGTGGGCTTTTGCAATTATTGCAGCTGTCTCAATCTTAATGTTTTCAAGTTGATTATTTGCCTCTTCAGCCAATTTTACAGATTCATTGATAAACGAAGTTCGCTTTTCGACCATACCCGTAATCACCGGCCAGCCGAATTTAGCTAGAATTAGGAAGACTATTCCGAACGCCAAAAGCATCCAGAATAGTAATCCTGTTTCGGGCATTAATAATGACATAATCTATTTGATTATAGAGCCATCAAACAAACCACAATAGCAAACAAAGCTGCACCTTCTATCAAGGCAGCTATGATAATCATTGTAGTACGGATATCACCAGCTGATTCTGGTTGACGTGCTATTGCTTCCATTGCACTTGAACCAATTTTACCAATACCAAAACCTGCTCCAATAACAGCTAAAGCTGCACCAAAAGCTGCACCTATTTGTGCCAAAACTACTTCTCCTAAAATTGTTGCTAACATAATACTTTGTTCTTTTAATGATTAATATAATAAGTTTTTAAATTTCAATGATGAGATTCTACTCTTGACAACCCAATGAAAACCGACGAAAGCATCGTAAATACATATGCTTGAATATAAGCCACTAGTAACTCCAAGCAATTCATAAAAATCGAAAATAAGACAGAAACTACCGTCATACTTCCATTAACTACTGGTCCCATTTGAGCAGTGATAAACACCAAACACGTCAAACCCAAAACAATGGAGTGACCTGCCATAATATTTGCAAAAAGACGTATAATCAAAGCAAAAGGCTTAGTAAAAATTCCAAATAACTCAATTACTGGCATTAAAGGAATTGGTGCCTTCATCCAAGTTGGAACTTCAGGCCAGAGTATCTCTTTCCAATATTCTTTGGAACCGAAAATGTTGACGGCGAAAAATGTACACAATCCCAAAACTATCGTAACTGCTATATTTCCCGTTGTATTAGCTCCCCCAGGGAAGATAGGAATTAAACCCATTAAATTGTTTAAAAATATAAAGAAAAATGCAGTCAAAAGATAGGGAGCATATTTTCTATAATCCTTTCCTATACAAGGTTTTATAATATCATCATGCACAGACATTATAAGCATTTCCATAATACCTCTAAATCCTTTTGGAGCTTCCATTGGTCTTTTTTTATACCACTTTGCAACCCAAAGTACAATAACCATGAGCAAAAGACCATTCATTATCAATGCCAAAGCATTTTTTGTAAGAGAAAAATCCCAAGGGCGGATTTCCTCTCCTTGTTCATTAATCTCTACTATTTTGCCAGCATATTTTCCTCCTTTTTTACCCATTTGGAAGTTTTTATACACTTCTTCATGATGAAAAACAGAAGACATAAATACATGCAAACCTGATTGTTCGCTAATCAAAATAACTGGCAATGGAACAGCAATATGTTTTCCATTAATAGAAGTTATGTGCCATTCATACGAATCGCCAATGTGATCAAAAATTATCTCTTTTACATCAACTTTTTTCTCGTCTTCCTTCGTAGCACTCGCCCAAGAATCAATCGAGAGAAACGTCAAAACAAGAAATATGTAAAATATTCTTTTCATTTTTTTTTCAAAAATGCCGATACATAATAAACCTCAGCACATAAATGTACAAAAAACAGCCCCATAAAGGAAACTATAAAACTCAAATTATGTTCTTGTACCTTATGTATATACAACATTGCAAAAATGACACAAAACAGCAATTTAATCATTTTTGAAACAAAATATACCACAAGAAGTTTGTTCTCTGACATAAATTTCGTTGACTCAAAAGCAACGATTGACATCGCACAAAGAGCAACAAAGAAAATAGACAACAACGGGAACAATGGAAAATAATACATAGGAACAAGCATTTTGTAAATAATATACCCAAAAAGCGAAGTCCCTAAAATTGTTCCTATGAATATTAATGCACGCTTCATTCCTCTATAATTCTTTCAACACAAACTGAAATTTTATTCTTCCTTATTTCGACAAAACCTCCATCTACTCGAAAATAAAAATTCTGACCATTTTTCGAGAATGATATTTTCCCTGCAACAAGAGAAGATATTATTGGAGCATGATTCTGCAAAACAGTAAATGCACTCATTTCTCCTGGCAAAGAAACTGAAGTCACATTATCATGAACAATTTTTGTTTCTGGCGAAATAATCTCCAATTTCATCTCTTAGTCTTTTTTTGCAGCCGCAAGTAATTTTTCTCCTTTAGCAATTGCATCATCTATCGTTCCAACGTTCAAAAATGCCATTTCTGGAAGATGATCAACTTCTCCATCCAAAATCATTTT
>JAGCIZ010000245.1 GCA_017648235.1 Paludibacteraceae bacterium | reverse complement strand
TCCAACCATCGATTTTGAAGAACTGATATTGAGTTTGTATGCCGATTCTCCAAAAAGGTCTACAATAGCCTTTGCTTCGGAAACATCTCCAAGAGGTGTTGACGTTCCGTGTACGTTGATATAATCGATTTCCGAAGGACTTATTTGGGCATCATTCAGTGCATTCTCCATTACCAAACGAGCTCCTAAACCATCAGGATGAGTTGCTGTTAGGTGATGTGCATCTGCCGAATATCCAGCTCCGAGCACTTCTGCATAGATTTTTGCACCTCGAGCAAGTGCGTGATCCAATTCTTCAAGTACTAAACATCCAGCTCCCTCTCCCATTACAAAACCATCTCTTGATTTGCTAAATGGACGGCAAGCAGACTGAGGTTCGTCATTACGAGTAGAAAGAGCATGCATTGCGTTGAATCCTCCTATTCCTGCTTCAACAATTGGCGCCTCAGCTCCACCAGCAACAATTACATCTGCTTTTCCAAGTCGAATTAAATCACTAGCAATTCCCAATGCATGAGTCGAAGATGCGCATGCCGAAACTGTTGCAAAATTAGGACCTCTGAAACCATATTGCATGGAGATGTGTCCTGCAGCGATATTGCCTATTACTTTAGGAATAAAAAATGGGTTGAAACGTGGCCCTGTTTCTTTTACTTTGTAGTATGCTTCCATTTCTTGTTCGAATGCACGAATTCCTCCCATTCCTGAAGCAAAAATCACTCCAACGCGATTTTTGTCAATATTTTCTTGTTCTAAATTAGCGTCTATTATAGCTTCTTTAGAAGAAACTAAAGCAAATTGAACGTATCTATCAAATTTACGAACTTCTTTCCTATCGAAATGTTGTAAAGGATCAAATCCTTTTACCTCACAAGCAAATTGGGTTTTAAAAAGGGAGGCGTCAAAAAGTGTAATTTTGTCGCCTCCACTTTTCCCGTTTACAAGTCCATCCCAAAACTCTGGAATGTTATTTCCAATAGGAGTAATGGCACCTATTCCGGTAACTACTACTCTTTTTATTTTCATATAGTATGTGTAAGGGAAATTTTATTATTTGTAAAAAAAATTAAGCTACAGCAGCTTCAATATGCGAAATAGCTTCACCAACAGTAGTGATTTTTTCTGCTTCTTCATCAGGAATAGATATTCCAAATTCGCTTTCAAATGCCATTATCAACTCTACAGTATCCAAAGAATCTGCTCCTAGATCATTTGTGAAACTTGCATCTGGAGTAACTTCTGATAGTTCTACACCTAATTTGTCAACAATAATAGCTTGTACTTTTTCTGAAATTTCTGACATGACTTTAAATTTTTAATTAATAATTGTTATTTATTTTTGCGCTGCAAAGGAAACTAATTTTCTCTCTTTGTCAAATTTTTTTTCTTAAAAATGTTTTTTTTTTGCACAGTTAGATATGTATTGTGCAAAAAAAGGGACAACTTAAGTTGTCCCTTTTTGGTTTTATTTTGGATAAATAATTATCTAATTCCTATTGCTACAGCATTACTTCTTGGATATTCAGGTTCTCCGTCTCCATTAGCTCTCATTGATCTTGGGAGAAAATCAACCATTCCATTATCTTTCAAAAGTATTGTAGCTAGAGCAGTCTTGTTATATCCGCTTTCTATCTCATCTGTTTTTCCATTTGCATATTGAGGATAACCTTGTGCAACCACGTATACAGAACCTAAAGATTCTATTGCATCAATATAGCCGTCCCCTTTTGCTTGAATCATTATTGACATCATATCTGTTGAGTTAGATTTTACATCACCCATCAACAATGTAGTTCCATAAAATGCATATAACACATTATTCATGAACTTTATATTTTTAACAGATCCTTTATCTGTTTTAAAGTCAAAGCATGATTCGCCATCTTTCCATATATAAGGTTTTTCATTAGATCCTTCATCTACAGAACCTCCTACGTAAATGGCACCTTTGTTGATGCAGATTGATTTTGCTTGAGCAGTTTCATTGCCAAGTCCAGCAGGTTTTTCTAATGGTGTTTCAACTCCATCAACCCAAATAATAGCATCATATAAGTCAAGGGCAGTTTTTTCTCTAAATTTAGCACCAGCCACATAAACCTTACCTTTCTCAACGAGAACATCGTAGGCATAAGTAGTAATATCGCTATTAAAGTTAAGAATTTCAGAACCATCTTTCCAAACACGAGCAACAAATTTATCACTTATGCTTTCATAACCAGAAACATAAACATTTCCGTTTGCTATACACATGGAAGTGACTGTTATGTTTTCTCCTAATTCATTTAGAATTGTTTCGTCTTTCCAAACTTTAGCTGTTCCATTTTCAATACCAGCATAATATATGCCTAGTTCGTTTACCTCCATTGCTGTGAATTCTGCATTTTCAAGAGAGTACTTTACAAAGGCACCTGTATCGCATTTTTGCCAAATAACTGCTAACTTTTCAGAGTCACTAAGTTCAAGACTTCCTGCAACAAAAATATCTTTTACAGAAATAGCGCAAGTTTCCTTTGTTCCTTGGCACTCTGCTGTGATAATGGCTGTTCCTCCTTTTACGGCTGTGACTTTTCCGTTTGCATCAATTGTGGCAACATCAAAATTGCTACTTTCCCAATTGACTTTTTTCTCAATGGTTGTAACCACATTTTTACCGTCTTTTTGGAAATTAATTTTTGCACTTAGATTAACTGATTCTCCAGCATGTAATGTTACATCC
>JAGCIZ010000244.1 GCA_017648235.1 Paludibacteraceae bacterium | reverse complement strand
TGTTTTTGGCATTCCGTCGGAATTAAAAGTTGAGCCGTACGGCGCAGAATGTAAGTCCCTTTAACACACCACGAGTCTGCATGGAATTTAGTACCTTTGTGCAGAAAAATTGAGAATACGAACTATGCGAATAGATATCATCACACTTTTGCCCGAATTATTGGATAGTTTTCTGAACCACTCCATTGTGAAGCGAGCAAAAAGCAAAGGTTTAGTGGAGATTGAGGTTCATAATTTGCGCGACTTTTCTTCCGATCAGCGTCATCGTCGGGTCGACGATTATCCTTTTGGTGGCGGAGCTGGAATGGTGATGCAAGTAGAACCAATTTTCAAAGCCATAAAAAAACTTACCTCGGAGCGCAATTATGATGAGATAATTTACACCTCGCCCGATGGTGAGATGTTTGACCAACCTATGGCAAATAATCTTTCGATGAAAGAAAACATCATTATCCTCTGCGGACATTACAAAGGAGTCGATCAGCGTGTTCGCGATTTTTTGGTGACAAAAGAAATCTCCATCGGAAGTTTTGTGCTGACAGGAGGAGAATTGCCTGCTGCTGTGATGACTGATGCTATAGTTCGACTCATTCCGGGAGCAATCGGCGATGAGCAGTCTGCTTTGTCCGATTCGTTTCAAGACAATTTGCTCGCTCCGCCCGAGTATACTCGTCCTGCCGAATTTAACGGATGGAAAGTTCCAGATATTTTACTTTCCGGACACGAAGCGAATATAGAAAATTGGCGTTTGCAACAAGCAATAGAACGCACAGAAAGGCTTAGACCCGATTTGTTAGAAAAGAAGAATAATTAAAATTTATACATAAAAATGGAAAAAATAAAAGTTGGAATTGTTGGGGGAGCTGGTTATACGGCTGGTGAATTGTTGCGTATTTTGGTGCATCACCCTAGTGTAGAAATAGTGTTTGTGAATAGTAGCAGTAACGCAGGAAACAAACTTTACGACGTGCACGGAGGTTTGTTTGGCGAAACGGATATGTGTTTTTCGTCCGACTTGCTTTTCGATGAAATTGACGTACTTTTTCTTTGCTCGGCACATGGCGATAGTGCAAAGTTCCTTTCGGCAAATCAGGTTCCAAGCAATGTGAAAATTATTGACCTAGCGCAAGATTTTCGCGACGAGTCGAACGGTTTTGTGTACGGATTGCCCGAAATGCAACGCGAGAAGATCACCTCGTGTCATAAGCTAGCAAACCCTGGCTGCTTTGCCACTGCCATTCAATTGGCTTTGCTGCCTTTGGCCAACAAAGGTTTGCTCAAAGGTGATGTACACATCAACGCCATCACAGGATCGACGGGTGCGGGCGTGAAGCCATCTGCTACGTCGCATTTCAGTTGGCGAAACAACAATATCTCGGTTTACAAAGTGTTCGAACACCAACATTTGTTGGAAATTGGTCGTTCGTTGAAAAAATTGCAACCAGACTTCGATGCAGAGCTCAACTTTATCCCCGTTCGTGGCGATTTTGCTCGTGGAATTTTTGCAACGGCTTACACCGAATGCAACCTCTCCGAAAGCGAAGCTGTTCAGCTCTACAAAGACTATTACAGTACAGCTGCATTTACTTTTGTAACGGACAAAAATCCTGATCTCAAACAAGTGGTAAACACCAACAAAGCAATTGTTTATGTGAAAAAACACGGCAATAAACTACTTGTAATTTCGATGATAGACAACTTGCTGAAAGGGGCTTCGGGTCAGGCAGTGCAAAACATGAACTTAATGTTTGGCTTAGACGAAAAAACTGGGTTAGGCCTAAAACCAAGTGGATTTTAACTAAAAAACAGATATTATGAACAGAAAGAATTTAATTTTTGCAGCAGTGCTTTTTGCAGCATTAAGTTTAGGATTTGTGTCTTGTGACAACAAAGGTAACGAACCCGACGACCCACAAGGAGAACAAACCGAGCAAAGTGGTTCTACTGAAAACAATGGTGGCGGAGAAGAAACCCAAACTCCCGACCCTGACGAAGGCGAAGGCGACTCCTCCGATACTCCAAGTTCCAATTTCACACCTGTGGCATTTTCTGTAAGTTCTACTCAGCAGGTTTATTTTTCTTCTGGAAACTTGCAGTATATTCAGTCTTCTGATACGTGGCAGTTTGCATCTTGTCAGTGGGAGTGCGTAGGTACTGATAATGTTACCGGTGGTGAGGTTACTTCCGATGCGTATGGTTATTACCGTGAAGGTACTGCCTTAGCGGATAAGGTTGATTTGTTCGGTTGGAGTACTGGTGCTACTATTTTTGGTGTAAGTACTTCTACTGATTGGGAAAATGGTTATTTAG
>JAGCIZ010000243.1 GCA_017648235.1 Paludibacteraceae bacterium | reverse complement strand
AATCATATTATTTCAAAATAGAAGAGGATTTTCTCCCTATGTAGAATGTAAAGTGTGTGCTTGGAATCCTCGTTGTCCTCATTGCGATGTAAGTCTTTCTTATCACAAATATTTCAACAAACTTGTTTGCCATTACTGCGGACATAGTGAAAAGTTACCCCAAAAATGCCCTTCATGCGAACAAGAAACTCTGCAACACAAAGGTTTTGGAACCGAACAAATTGAAGAAGAATTAAAAGAACTTTTTCCAGAAGTAAGCGTCCGAAGAATGGATTTAGATACTACAAGAAGTAAAAAATCATATGAAAATATCATAAACGATTTTGCACTCGGCAAAGCTCGTATTTTGGTTGGCACACAAATCATTTCTAAAGGATTAGACTTTGAAAACGTAGGATTAGTAGGAATTCTTAATGCCGACAATCTTCTAAACTATCCCCATTTTAGAGCATATGAAAGAGCCTTTCAGATGCTTACGCAAGTAAGCGGACGAGCAGGACGACGAAACAAACAAGGAAACGTAATTCTACAAACTTTTTCTGCCAATCACCCTATAATCCAGTTTGTTAAATCAGCTGATTACCAAAAGTTTTTTGAGCAACAAATGATAGAAAGGGGACCTTTCCATTATCCGCCTTATTATCGCTTAATAGAAATAACAATTAAGCATCGCGACTATAATATACTAAACAAAGTTGCCTTCTTGTTAGCAAAAACTCTCCAAAAATCTATTGATAAATATGTTCTAGGACCTAACAACCCGCCAGTAGGCAAAATCCAAAACTACTACATAAAAACTATTCTATTAAAAATAGAAAATACAACTAACATTGACCAAATAAAACAACTTGTTGCGAAAGAAGTAAATAATTTGTTGCTTAAACAAGAATTTAAGTCAACACGTTTTTTTATAGATGTCGATCCGATGTAAATAGAACATAAAAAACTATGAATAAATCAGTAGAAAGTTTGAACAAACAACTTGTTTCTTACATCGAAACAGAAATTCTTCCTCAATACAACGAGTTTGACAATGGACATAACCTATTGCATATCAGCAATGTTATAAGAGAAAGTTTAGCGCTTGCCGAAGATTTGAGTATCAACAAAAATATGGTATACACAATTGCCGCTTTTCACGATTTGGGAATAAAGTATGGCAGAGATTCTCATCACTTATCATCTGCTCAACTTCTGATGGAGAATCAAAATCTAAAGAAGTGGTTTACTTCCGACGAACTCGCAGTTATAAAAGAAGCCATTGAAGACCACAGAGCCTCGTCAAAAAATCCCCCTCGAAGTATTTATGGAAAAGTTGTAGCCGAGGCAGATAGAGAAATCTCCATCAAACGAGTTTTACAACGTACTTTGCAATATGGTTTGAAAACACATCCTCATCTCTCATTTGAAGAACATTTTGAACGTTGCTATATGCATTTACAAGAAAAATATGGGCAAAATGGCTACCTAAAACTTTGGTTCAAAAATGGGAAAAACGCACAAAATTTACGTGAACTACAACAACTTATTCTAGATAAAGACAAACTAAAAAATGAGTTCAGAAAATACTATAACGAAGAGCAAGAAAAGTAAAAGTAATCCATGGACTTGGATTCCTACGCTCTATTTTGCCGAAGGATTGCCTTATGTTTTGGTAATGACCGTTTCTGTTATTATGTATAAAAACTTAGGAGTTTCCAATTGCGACATTGCATTCTACACAAGTTGGCTTTATTTACCATGGGTCATCAAACCCCTATGGAGTCCGTTTGTTGATTTGCTAAAAACCAAACGTTGGTGGATTTATTCCATGCAAATGCTAATAGGCATTGGATTGGCAGGGATTGCATTTTTCATCCCTACAAGTTATTTTTTCCAAACCACGTTAGCATTTTTTTGGTTACTAGCATTTAGCTCAGCAACGCATGACATTGCTGCTGATGGTTTCTATATGTTGGCTCTCAAGGAAAATGAGCAATCACTTTTCGTAGGTATTCGAAATACTTTTTATCGTATT
>JAGCIZ010000242.1 GCA_017648235.1 Paludibacteraceae bacterium | reverse complement strand
GTTTGCAATCATTTGCAAAAGAGTGCGAGTGCCCCACATTACACCTCGTTGGGTAGGAGCAGATATTGAGATTTTATCTTTAATATCAATAATATATCCCTCTTTGTCCAACTTATCGCTATTCTCTGTTATAGATAAAACAACATCTCCTTTCTTGCCATTACCTAAAATAATAGCACACTCTTTCCCCAAAAACTCTTCTATGTCATTTGCCAAAATATTGGCAGTGGGGTAGAGAATAACCGAATCTTCTTTATTAATAACAATGCAATTTAAGTTTTTAGTATTAAACACACCTTTGTAAGCTTTCCACACTTTAATGGCAGGAATCACTTGAGGAAAATTTCCTTTACAAAAAACATTTAATGAAAATAAGATGCAAAGAGATGTGATAAATAGTGTTTTCATTTAAATTTTATATTCTATAATTTTTGAATTAATAGAACTTTTTTTGTTTCGTCGGTTATGGAAAATCTATTGTCAATTCGCTCTCCAATCACCCAAATAATTTCGTCGTTTGCCGAGGTAAGAATCCAAATATTTTCTTTTTCAAAAAGCGACATTTTTTGATCAATAAAAAAGTCACTCAGTTTCTTTTTCTGATTCATACCGAATGGAAAAAACACATCTCCTTGTTTCCATTTTCTTAGCGTAAGAGGGAATCTAATTTTTTCAGCATCGAGATTTGCAAAATTTTTGCTTCGTTTGAGTTCAAAATTTTCTCTACTTTTTTTCTCAAATTTTATCTGAATGGGGTAGTGTAAATCTTGAATTTCGCTGATGAGAAAACTTTTTTTTTCTTCTTCGTTTGACTTTTTTTTAATGATTATTTCTTTACGATTTATCAACAGTTCAAATTCCGAAGAATAGAATTTTTTGCCAGAATTGGTTTCTATCTGTTGAAAAATTTTCTTGATATTATCGTTGCTAAACCCGTATTTATGCAGTATTTCTGATAAAATTTGGTAATAAACAGGTGTTTTTGAGAGTTTTTTTGTGTCAATGATTGTGTTTTCTAAATCATTTATAATAAAAGAGTTAAAAAGCGAACTAATAGCAAACAAATTTATTTCTTGTATATTCGCAAGTCTTTCGATGTTATTTGCCATTGTTTCCTGAAAAGAAGGATTAAGTTTTTCCAATTGAGGAATAACTTGATGACGAATGGCGTTGCGTTTGAACTTTACATCGTTATTTGTTGAATCGAAACAACTCGAAAGTTGGTGTTGTTGGGCATAGTTTTCAATCTCATTTCTGAAGCAACTAAGCATTGGTCTGACCACAAAGTTATTTCTTGGTTTTATGCCAGTCAAACCATTGATACCTGTTCCTCTGATGAGGTTTAGAAAAAACGTTTCAATAGAATCGTTGGCATGATGAGCCACAGCAACACACTGGCACGACTCTTTTTTTCTCACATCTTCAAACCACTCATAGCGCAACTCACGAGCAGCCATTTCTATCGAGAGGTGATTTTCTTCGGCAAACTTTGTGGTATCAAAATCAGTTTTTATAAACCGACAATTGTACTTTTCTGCCAACTGTTGTACGAAGGTTTCATCTCTATCAGACTCCTCACCTCTCAAGTGAAAATTACAATGCACCACAATGCATTCGTATTTCAACGTCAACAATGCGTGAAGCAAAACCACCGAATCAATACCTCCACTTACAGCTACTAAAACCTTATCTGTTGGTTTCAGCAGGTTGTTTTCTGCAATATATGTCGAAATTTTTCTTAACACCTAGGAGAAGGTTTACATCAACATTTTGATTTCGTTCACATCAGTTAGTCCGTGGCGTTGCATATAAGCCTCAATTCCTTCTACCACTTTTACAGTAATAGATGGATCGATAAAGTTTGCTGTTCCTATTTGCACTGCGCTTGCACCAGCCAACAAAAATTCGATAGCATCAGTGGCATTCATAATGCCTCCCAAGCCAATGATAGGAATGTTCACAGCCTTGCTCACTTGCCAAACCATTCTCAGTGCAATAGGTTTCACACAAGCGCCAGATAGCCCGCCAGTGATGGTAGAAAGAATTGGTTTGCGTTTTTCGGCATCGATGGCCATGCCAAGCATAGTGTTTATTAGCGAAACGCTATCGGCGCCAGCTGATTCTGCTGCTCGTGCAATTTCGGTGATGTCGGTTACGTTGGGAGAAAGTTTTACAATAAGTGTTTTATGGTAAGCTTTTCTCACTGCAGCAACAACTTCTTCTGCGGCTTGTGCAGATGTGCCAAATGCCATTCCTCCTTGCTTTACGTTGGGGCAAGAGATGTTGAGTTCTATGGCAGGAATGTGTTCTAGTGCATTTATCTTTTCGGCAGTAGCCACATAGTCCTCAATGCACGATCCCGAAACGTTGACAATGACGTTTGTATTTAGCCCCGTCAGTTTAGGATAGATATTTTCTATAAAGTAATCGACGCCTTTGTTTTGCAACCCAACGGCATTGAGCATTCCCGATGGCGTTTCTGCCATTCTGGGATAAGGATTTCCTTCGCGGTGATGTAGGGTAGTGCCTTTTACAATAAATCCGCCCAAACGGTTCAAATCAATAAAATCGGCAAACTCAAGCCCATAACCAAACGTCCCCGATGCCGTAAGCACAGGATTTTTTAGTTCCAATTGTCCTATTTTTACAGTTGTATTCATAACCTTTCTCCCTTTCTTTTTACCATTTCAACTCTTTTATGTTAAATACCGGACCATCGGTACAAACACATTTATGACCCTCTTTTGTGTCGGTAACGCAGCAGAGGCAAGCTCCAAGTCCGCAAGCCATTGTGTTTTCTAAAGATACTTCGCAATCAATCTCCTTTTCTTGAGCTAGTTTTGCCACTGCTTTCATCATTGGTGTTGGGCCACAAGAAAATATTTTGTCAAAATTGTTTTGCCAAACGGAGTGTTGTGTAACAAATCCTCGTTCGCCTTCGGAGCCATCTTCGGTGGTGATTAGAACTTTTCCAAACTCCTCAAAACAAGCTATTTGCATAAGGTCCGAAGCCGATCGGGCACCGAGCAGAAAAACTACTTCAGAGCCATTCTCTTTCAGTTTTTTGCCTAAGTAGAGCAGTGGAGCTACTCCCACTCCTCCACCTACAAGTAGCGTTTTCTGAGGTTTTTCAGGGAGGTTGAATCCATTGCCAAGTGGCAATACAATGTTT
>JAGCIZ010000241.1 GCA_017648235.1 Paludibacteraceae bacterium | reverse complement strand
TTGTCACTTGGAATTAAAAATCTTTCAGAAACAGCTGAAAAGTTGTCTGCTTTATCTTCTGTGGTAGGTTCAGTTGAGTCTTTCACAACAAGTGTAAATGGTTTTTCGAAGAATGTTGAGATTGCTACTGCTGAAACCGAAAAGTATGCTCAAACACAATGTCTTTTGAATGAGAAAACCAGTGTGCTTGCAAATTCTTATTCAGGAGTCTTGGATGGTATGGATAAGGTTGTTGCACAAACACAAACTTATTTACAAAACATTGAAGGAATAAACAAAAATTTGATTTCGGTAAATGCGGTGTATGAATTAGAATTAAAAGCAATTCAAAGTCAAACAGAAGCTTTTGCAAATCAGACTGATAAGGTAAATGTGGTTTCTGCTTCTATTGATAAAATTGCGGAAGGTGTTGAGAAAATGAATACTTCTATTTCTGCAACTGTTACTGAAGTGGAAAAATATAAGAAAGGGTCAGAAGAGTTATCCAAGCAGATAGCTGAATTGAATGGGATATATGGCAATATGCTTAATGCGTTGAGCTAAAAAGAACTGAAACTTATGAGTGGAGCTGCAAATTGTCCTGAAACGCCGAGGCAGAAAATGATAGGTATGATGTACCTAGTGTTGACTGCAATGTTAGCCTTGAATGTTTCCGCTGATATCTTAAATGGTTTTACTTTGGTGAATACTAGTATTTCCCAATCTACTAAGACTGTTCAAGAAAGGAATCAAATACTATACTCTGATTTAAAAATTGCTGCAGAGTTGAACCCAACTAAAGTTGGTCCTTGGTTGGAAGAAGCTCTCGTTGTAAAGGAACGATGCGATAGTATTTATAGTTTTTTGGAAAGTTATAAATATGATATTGTTAAAATGGCTGACGGAGAGTCTGCTGATGTTAACAATATTGTATCCAAGGACAACTTGGATGTAGCAAGCGAATATTCTTTTGTTAGAGGTAATGGCGTCTATTTAGAAAAAAATATTGTGGACTTTAGAGAGTTTTTAATATCTAAGGTACAAGAAGATGAGTCCAAAGTGAAAGAGTTTCAACAAATGTTTTCTACTGATCCTTCAAAAAATAACGAAGGAGAGGATGTGCCTTGGTTGAACTCAATTTTTGAACATATGCCTTTGGTTGCATCTGTTACAATGTTGTCTAAAATGCAGTCAGATGTTCGACAAGCAGAAATGGAGGTTATTTCTCACTTGAAATTGCAAACTGATGCAGGTGATTTTCGTGTAAACAAATTAGGTGCGTTTGTGGCAACTATTTCGGACTATGTTATGAAAGGGGAAACTTATAATGCAACAATATTTCTTTCTGCTGTGGACTCAACCAAGAAACCTTTGTATTACGTTAATGGAAAGAAGTTGGATTCGGATGTTTATTCTTTTGTAGCTTCAACACCTGGAGTTTATGAATATTCTGGTGAAATTGTTCTTCCTGCAAACGATGGCGATACATTGCATTTTCCTTTTACTAGAAGTTATACTGTTGGGGAACCTAGTGCAACAGTTGCTAATCTAGATATGAATGTTGTTTATCGTGGTTACGATAATAAAATCAATATTGCTGTTGCGGGTGTTGCTGATGAAAAATTAGAAATACAGGCTGAAAATGCAGATTTGATAAAACCTAGTGGCAATCAAAAATATTGGATTTGCAAACCTAAGTCAGCTGCAAATGTTGTTTTCAATATTTATGCTAAAACCGATGGTGGAAAGAAATTAATGGGGACTCATAATTTTAGAACATTACGTCTTCCTAACCCTACGGCGTTTCTTCTTTATGCTGATAAGAATGGAGAAGAGTATTTGCATCCGTCAACAGATAGGACACCTTCTCGCAGTGATTTGTTACGTTCAAAAAAGATTGTTGCTCAATATTCTGACGGATTATTGCAAGCAAACTTTGATATTGTAGGGTTTACTATTTATGCACAAGATGCTACTGGTGGAGTTACTCCAGTTCCCGCTACTAATGATAAAATTACTGCTACTCAAATGAACGTTATTAAGGGGAAAAAGAAAGGTCAGCGTATTGTATTTGAGGATATTAGAGCTAAGGGACCTGATGGCGTAATTCGTGATTTAGGAGCAGTTTCTGTTGGTGTTAATTAAAATGAAACTATAATAAAATAAAGAATAATTTATGAGAAAATTGATTTCGATTTTAGGATTATTGATTGTGAGTGTTTGTTTTTTTGCTCAAAATCCGTTCTCTCGTTTGGATTACAATAGTAATCAACCTATTTTGTTTGATTCGTTAGGTAGTTTATCTGATACATCGCGTTTTGAGAGAATTGAGTCAAATATACCTCCCGTAACAATAAATCCTCGTGTTGATGATGTTGTTTGGTCAAAAGTAGTTCTACGTGTTGTAGATTTAACGGATAAACAAAATTATCCTCTCTATTTTCCTTTGCCAAAGGATAGTATAGTCACGGATTTGAACTTATTTACTTTAATGTATGGTAAAATTTTGAATAAGGAGTTACTTGCATATCAAGATACGGTTAATCTAGGAGAAAGTGCACCAATAGTACCTCATTTTAGTGAAGCGAACATTTGTGATCCAGCTTATTTTTTGCGTTCGAAGGAGGATTTTAAGTATTATGTAAATCCTGACAATGGAAAAATGACTGTAGAATCTTATACTTATTATACCTTAGCTTCTGGAGTTACAAAATATTTGATACAAGAGATTTGGTTTTTTGATAAGAGTACATCTCAAACACATCAAAAAATTTTGTCGATTTGTCCTGTGTACTTTGATTTTACTGATGGTCGTCAGACTAACTTGTTTTGGGTTCCATTTGACAAGTTGCGTGTGTTCCTTTCGCAAGAGATAATAAATGTTTCTAGTCGAAATAATGCTCAATTGATGACATATGATGATTTCTTTGCGCAAAATCAATATTCAAGTTATTTGTTTAAGGATAACAATATTTACGATCGTACTTTGCAAAGTTATTTGGTCAATCCAGAGGAAGTTAAGAGAGAACAATCTCGCATAGAAAGCGAAATCCTTAACTTTGAACAAGATCTTTGGGAATATTAATATAGTTTAGTTTTTTATAAAGAAGAGAAGAAAATGTTTTCTTCTCTTCTTTTTTATTTTAATTACATTTAGTGATAAATTTGGATTGGTAATAGTTGTTTTTTTGTAATTTCGCAGGTTATTTTTTGATTTTTTATCTATGAGAGAAACTAAGTACATTTTTGTGACTGGAGGGGTTACTTCTTCTCTAGGGAAAGGGATAATTTCTGCTTCATTAGGAAAATTGTTGCAAGCAAGAGGTTTTAAGGTTACTAATCAGAAATTGGATCCTTATATTAATATAAATTCAGGGACACTAAATCCATATGAACATGGCGAAAGTTATGTTACTGTTGACGGACATGAGGCAGATTTAGACCTAGGTCATTATGAACGTTTTTTGGGTATAGAAACTCATAAATCAAATAATATTACTACTGGTCGTATTTATCAAAATGTGATAGAACGTGAACGTAGGGGTGGATTTATGGGCAAAACGGTACAAGTCATTCCTCATATTACTGATGAAATCAAACGTAATATAAAGCAACTTGGAACAGTAGAAAAATATGATTTCGTAATTACTGAGATTGGAGGTACTGTTGGAGATATAGAGTCCTTGCCATATATCGAGAGTGTTCGCCAATTGAAGTGGGAATTAGGTGAAAATTGTCTTTGTATACATTTAACATACGTACCTTACGTGGCTGCTGCTGGTGAATTAAAGACGAAGCCAACTCAGCATTCGGTTAAGGAATTACAACAAGAAGGAGTTCAACCTGATATCTTGGTGTTAAGAACAGAAACTCCTGTAACTCCTGAGGTTCGTAAGAAAGTAGCTCTATTTTGTAATGTAGAACCTGATGCTGTAATTGAGTCTTTGGATGTTAAAACTATTTATGAGGTACCAATTCGTATGCAAAAGGAAGGTTTGGATACCGTAGTGTTAAGAAAGTTAGGTTTGCCAACAGATTCTGTTGCTGATATGACACAATGGAATGAATTTCTTGGAAAATTACAGAATGCTAAGGAATCGGTTTCTGTTGGTTTGGTAGGGAAATATGTTGCGCTTCCTGATGCCTACAAATCAATTATTGAATCTCTTATTCATGCTTCTGCTTATAACGAACGTAAGGTTGATTTGCAACTTATTCTTTCAGATGATATTACTACTCAAAATGTAGAAGAAAAACTTGGCAAGTTGGATGCTATATTGATTGCGCCAGGTTCGGGAGAAAGAGGTGTCGAAGGAAAAATAATTTCGGCGCAATATGCCCGTGAAAATAAAGTGCCATGTTTGGGAATATGTTTTGGAATGCAATGTATGATAGTTGAATTTGCAAGAAATGTTCTTGAATATACAGATGCTCATTCTACTGAGGTAAATCCTAGAACTTCTAATAATGTGATTGATGTTATGGAGGAAAAGAAAAGTATGTTGAATCTTGAGGGTGGAGTCCGTTTAGGAGCTTATGATTGTAAATTGAATAAAAATTCGTTAGCATATTCGGTTTACGGAAAAGAAGTGATAAGAGAGCGTCATCGTCATCGTTATGAATTTAACGATAAATTCCGAGAAGAAATGGAAGCAAAAGGTTTGTGCTTTAGTGGAATAGATGCAGAAACTAATTTGGTAGAAATTATTGAAGTTCCTTCACATCCTTGGTATATGGGAGTTCAGTTTCATCCTGAGTATAGCAGTACGGTTATTAATCCTCATCCTTTGTTTGTTGATTTCATAAAGAAAGCAATTGAGTGTAAACAAACTAAAATGCAAAAAGACTAAATGGATAAGAATACAATAATTGGTTTTGTCTTGATTCTTGGAATCATTGTAGGTTTTAGTTGGTTTAATCGCCCTACAGAAGAGCAGCTTGCAGCCCAAAAACGTTATCAAGATTCTGTTGCTTTGGTTGAGTTTGAAAAAGCACAACAAAAAGCAGTTTTAGAGGAGTTGGAAAATCAGAAACAGTTCAGTGAAAACGCTTTTGATTCTTTGACGCTCGAAAATGCAAGAAATATATTTGGAGATTTTGCGCCTTCTGCCGTTGGAAATGAAAATTTTGTTTCTCTTGAAAATGAAAAACTTAAAGTTACTTTTTCAACAAAAGGTGGACGTGTTTGTGAAGTAGAATTAAAACAATTTACAACATTTGATTCTTTGCCTCTTATTTTATTTAACAAGGATGAGAGTGCAATGGAATTTACTTTCCTTACAGCAAATAATCGAGTTGTAAATACAAAAAATTTCTTTTTTGAACCTATCATAGAACAAACTAGTAGCGCTGAGAAGTTAACAATGCGTTTGAATGCTGGCGACGAATGTTACCTAGATTTTGTTTATGAGTTGAAAGAGAATGATTATTTACTTGATTTTAGTATTGTGCCTCACAATATGGAGTCTGTTTTGGCAAATATTAATACAATTGAGATGTTTTGGCAAAGCAAACTTAAGCAACAGGAAAAAGGTAGAAAATTTGAATCTCGTTATGCGACATTAAATTACAAGTTTTCGGCTGATGATGTCGAGAAATTGAGTGAGATGAAAGATGATTCAAAGCAACTTACAAACAAAGTTAAATGGATTGCGTTTAAAGATCAGTTCTTTAGTTCAATTCTTATTGCAGAAAATGACTTTATTTCAACTTCGCTAGAAAGTAAAGTAGCAGGAGAAAATACTGGTTATTTGAAAAATTATAAGGCAGATGCAACTATAGATTTTGATCCAACAGGATTGAAAACAACAGATTTTACATTTTTATTTGTGCCAAATAAGTACAAAACTCTATCGGAGTACGATGAACGATTTGAAGATAAAGATCTTCAACTTAAAAATCTTATACCTTTAGGTTGGACATTGTTCAGATGGGTAAATCAGTATTTGATTATTCCAGTCTTTAACTTTTTGGAAAAATATATTTCTAATTATGGTATCATTATTTTGTTGTTGACTATTTTTATTAAGCTTATAATTTTCCCATTTACTTATAAGTCTTACATTTCATCGGCAAAAATGAGAGTTCTTAAGCCTCAAATTGATGAAATTAATGCTAAGATTCCTGCTGACAAGCCGATGGAGCGTCAGCAAGCTACGATGAAACTTTATCAGCGAGTTGGTGTAAGTCCTATGAGTGGGTGTTTGCCTATGTTGTTCCAAATGCCTATTCTATTTGCAATGTTTACTTTTTTCCCAGCTTCAATAGAACTTCGTCAGCAAAGTTTCCTTTGGGCTCAAGATCTTTCGAGTTATGACGCTATTCTAAGTTGGGACGTTTATATTCCGCTCATTACACCTTATTTTGGTAATCACATAAGTCTGTTCTGTTTGTTGATGACGATAACAAACATTATTTACACAAAAATAAATATGTCTTCACAAGCAGGAATGGGCGATCAGATGAAGATGATGAAGTGGATGATGTATCTTATGCCGCTGATGTTCTTGTTTATTTTTAACGATTACGCATCTGGTTTGAGTTACTATTATTTCATTTCGTTACTTATAACCATAGGTCAAACCTATCTAATTCGTCTTTTTGTTGATGAGAAAAAGTTGCTCAAAAAATTAGAAGAGAATAAGAAGAAACCGGTTAAAAAAAGCGGTTTTATGGCTCGCCTAGAAGAAGCTCAACGCCAGCAGCAAAAAGCCATGCGAGAGCAAATGAAGAAAAGAAAATAATTGATTAATAGATTTACGAGGAGAAGATTTTTCTCCTCGTAATGATTTAGTAAGAAACGATGAAGTTGTTATTTGCTATTTTGGGGTGTATATCTTTAGGTTTGGGTGTTTTGGGAATTTTTTTTCCGGTTCTTCCTACAACGCCTTTTCTTTTGTTATCGGCTTTTTTGTTTGCTAGGAGTTCCTCAAAACTTTATGATTGGTTGCTCCAACATAAATATCTAGGAACTTATATTAGCGACTTTCTGGAGCATAAATCTATCTCCTTGAGTGTGAAAGTTATTTCAATTTCAATGCTTTGGTTAACAATTTTTTTATCCATCTATTTGGTTGAAATTGTTTTAGTGAAGATATTTTTATTGATAATTGCTCTTGGTGTAACAATTCATATTTTGTCATTTAAGACCAAAAAATAGCAATTTTTGTTCTTTATTATGTTTTAGTGTTTTTGATTGACAACTGCTACAAATTATGTAATTTTGCAACAACAGAAAGCAACGTTTTTTTTGTTGTTTTTTCTTTTCTTAATAGAGTATTGAATTATGTATAGAACGAAAACTTGTGGCGAGCTTCGCCTCGAAAATGTAAATGAAATAGTAACTTTATCTGGTTGGGTACAACGCACACGTAAAATGGGTGGTATGACGTTTGTTGATTTGCGTGATCGTTACGGTGTTACTCAATTGGTTTTTAATAACGAAACCGACGCTGAGCTTTGTGAACGAGCTAATCATCTTGGTCGTGAATTTGTTTTGCAAGTTACGGGTTGTGTGGCAGAGCGTAGTGCAAAAAATGCTAATATGCCAACTGGCGACGTTGAGATTATTGTTTCGGAAATGAATATCTTGAACGAAGCTGTAACGCCTCCATTCACTATAGAGGACGAAACTGATGGTGGCGACGATCTTCGTATGAAATATCGCTATCTTGATTTGCGTCGTGCATGTGTGCGTAAAAATCTTGAATTGCGTCATAAAATGGCTTTTGAGGTGCGTCGTTATCTCGATGAGCAAGGATTTTTGGAAGTGGAAACTCCTGTATTGGTAAATTCTACTCCCGAAGGTGCTCGTGATTTTGTAGTTCCTTCTCGTATGAATCCAGGACAGTTTTATGCTCTTCCTCAAAGTCCACAAACGTTGAAACAACTTCTTATGGTAAGTGGTTTTGATCGCTATTTCCAAATAGTAAAATGTTTCCGCGACGAAGATTTGCGTGCCGATCGTCAACCTGAGTTTACCCAAATCGACTGCGAAATGTCATTCGTGGAGCAAGACGATGTGTTGAGTGTTTTTGAAGGAATGACCAAACATCTTTTCCGATATATTAAGAATTTGGAATTGCCTGATTTTCCTCGTATGACGTGGCACGATGCAATGAAATATTACGGTTCGGACAAACCCGATACACGTTTTGAAATGCGTTTTGTGGAGTTGATGGACGTACTAAAAGGATATGGTTTTGCTGTGTTCGATAGTGCTGCTTATATTGGAGGTATTTGTGCTAAAGGTGCAGCTTCTTATACTCGCAAACAACTAGATGCGTTGACCGATTTTGTGAAACGTCCGCAAATTGGTGCAAAAGGTATGGTTTATGCTCGTGTAGAGGCCGATGGCAATGTAAAATCGAGTGTTGATAAATTTTATTCGCAAGAAGTTTTGCAACAATTAAAATCAGCAATGAATGCCGAGGAGGGCGATTTGATTTTGATTCTTAGCGGAGACGATGTAAACAAAACTCGCAAGCAACTTTGCGAACTTCGTCTTGAAATGGGTTCTCAACTTGGTTTGCGCGATAAAAATAAATTCTCATGTCTTTGGATTGTAGATTTTCCATTGTTTGAGTGGAGCGAAGAGGATCAACGTTTCTATGCAATGCATCATCCGTTTACGTCGCCACGTTTGGAAGATGTGCCATTGCTCGATAGCAATCCGGGTGCAGTGCGTGCCAATGCTTACGACA
>JAGCIZ010000240.1 GCA_017648235.1 Paludibacteraceae bacterium | reverse complement strand
GCTTGAACAATTGCTGTAAGCTGTCCGCTGAAAAGCGTCATTTGTGGTAAATGGAATTGTTCTAAACTTGTAGTTTTTCCGTTGGCAGCAGCGCGATATTTGCCAGCACCTTTCACCTTAAATTTAATTTGACGATCGTCGTCAGGGCAGAGATTACCATCTTTATCCACCACTCGAACATTGATAAAAGAAAGGTCTTTTCCGTCGGCAGTCAAGCAAGTACGATCAGCCACAAGTTCAATGTGGTGAGGTTTGCCTGCTGTGTGCACTTCTTTTTCTTCTGCAATGTTTCCATCGGCATCATAAGCCACCACTTTAAGTGTTCCGGGTTCGTATTTTGCATCCATCCACATCAAGCGATAGCGACGCTGACGCACCAATGAATCTAAAGCAGCATCTGTTCCTGATTCATTCAAGTCCATATCCAATACCTTTGTTTGTACACCTTGACTTTTGCCATTGATAAACAATTCTGCAGAAGGATAAGATGTGTAAACAAATACTGGAGTTGTTTCGCCTTCGCGTCCGTTCCAAGTCCAGTGAGGAAGCACGTGCAATGTACTTTCTTCTTTATTCCAGAAACTACGATAGAGGTAATAGCGGTCTTTTGGAATACCGGCAAGGTCAATAATTCCGAATAACGAACTATGACTTGGCCAATCTTCGTAGTATGGAGTTGGTTCGCCTAAGTAGTCAAAACCTGTCCAAACAAATTCGCCCATGCAGTATGGCAACATTTCATATTGGATGAAATCATCATCAGCTAGGCATCCCCAACCTACGTGCTCCACATCGTACGACGATGCTTGGTGGTCAGGATATTTTGCCATACGCTTACGTACAACAGGGAATTTATAAACACCGCGTGAACTCAAACCTGAAGTCGTTTCGCTGCCGAGCAAAAGTCGTTGTGGAAGTTTTTTATAATTCTGTTGGTATTTATGCGAACGATAGTTGAATCCTGCAACGTCCATTACAGCAGCAAAGTTGTTATTGATAACTGCATCAGGATTGTCCATGCCTTGAGTAACGGGGCGAGTTGGATCTTCGCGATGACAAATATCTTGAAGCATTTTTGCTGTTTTGCACTCACCTTCAACACCTTGATTTGGAACTTCGTTGCCAATACACCACATCACAATACTTGGATTGTTGCGATAGTGATGAATCAAATTTACTAAATCACGTTCTACCCATTCGTTGAAGAAACGATTGTATCCGTTTTTACATTTTGCAATTTGCCATTCGTCAAAACTTTCGGCCATGAGCATCATACCCATTTCGTCACAAGCCTCAACCAATTCAGGTGCAGGCATATTGTGCGAAGTACGGATGGCGTTACAACCCATATCTTTCAAAATACGAACCTGACGACGTATAGCCGCCACATTCACCGCAGCACCAAGAGGACCCAAATCGTGATGATTACAAACACCTTTGAAAATGATTTTTTTGCCATTCATATAGAAACCATCGTCGGGACGCAACTCCAACGAACGAACGCCAAAGCGAGTTGTGTAAACATCCTTCAACTCTCCGTTTTCGAAAATTTCCGATTTTGCAATATACAAATTAGGATTTTCTACAGACCACAACGCAGGTTTGTCAAGAATGAAGTTTTGCTCAAAAGTATTTTTCTCGTACTTATTGAGAGAGGATTCTTCTGTTGCTACAACATTGTTTTGTGCATCAAGAATTGTAGTTTTTAACTTGAGTGACTCCCATTGTGTAGCATCTGTATATTTCACATTTGTACGCACCGAAACTTTGGCATATTCTTCGCTCACAACTGG
>JAGCIZ010000239.1 GCA_017648235.1 Paludibacteraceae bacterium | reverse complement strand
TATAGTCCGAGGAACGCAAGAAACCATAACCATCAGGCATCATCTCAAGAGTTCCGCTTCCAGAAAGGATATTCTCAAAATCATAAAATTGTTTTTTAGGTGTAACCGTTTCTTTTTGTTCCTCTGTTTGTGTAGCAATTTCTGAGATTTGTTTTTTTTCTGAAGTTTGCTCTTTTTCTGACTTTTCTTTAGGTTTATTTTTTGGTTCTTTAAGTGAATTTTCAGATTGCTCCTTAGCCACTTCTTGTTTTTGTTTCTTAGTTTTTTGTTTAGTTTTTTTAGGAGATTCTTCTTGAATTTCTTTTTTCTCTTCTACTTCCAGCATTTCTTCTTTTTCTGGCATTTGTTGCTCTTTTGCAACTATGTTAATCTCTTTTTTTACTGTTATTCTAGCACGCTTCTTTTTAGAAGTTTGTTTTTCTTTTTTTTCTTCTGGGATATCTGTTGCAG
This sequence comes from Paludibacteraceae bacterium, assembly GCA_017648235.1. Classification (GTDB taxonomy): domain Bacteria; phylum Bacteroidota; class Bacteroidia; order Bacteroidales; family Paludibacteraceae; genus RGIG9608. Next base: position 12,448 of record JAGCIZ010000239.1, on the reverse strand, counting down.
CCTGCTTTTCAAGAATTTCATAAATCAATTCATCCTTTGAAAAAGAACTGATTCGTGCAATTTTCATCTCACTAGCAATGGACTGCAACTCCTCCAATGCCATTTTTTCAAGTTTGCTAATAACGTACATTTTCTATAATATGTTAAACGAAAAAATAAATCAACAAGTGATTTCTAAAATTGAATTTGTAATAAAAAACTGGATTTTTTTTAGGAAAGAAGTGTTCCTTTTAGAACCATTTTGCTTTGCAAAGGTATAGATTTTTTTTCACTCAACAGCTACAATCTCATTTTAATCTTAAAAATTTCACACAAGAATCTCTTTTATTAACTTTGCGCAATGTTATACTGAACAAAAAGAGAAAAATGACCATTCTTTACGAAGACAATCATATAATTATAGTAAACAAAACCTGTTCGGAAATTGTACAAGGAGATAAAACTGGGGACGAACCTCTTTCCGAAACAATTAAACGTTACCTAAAAACAAAATACAACAAGCAAGGAAACGTGTTTTGTGGCGTAACACACCGATTGGATCGTCCTGTAAGTGGCGTAGTAATTTTTGCTAAAACAAGCAAAGCTCTTTCTAGACTTAACACAATGTTTCAAAAAGGAGAAATTAAGAAAACCTATTGGGCTATTGTTAAAAATTCTCCTGAACAACAAAACGCTACACTAACCCACTATTTAGTTAGAAACGAAGCCAAAAACAAATCGGTAGCGCACAACAAGCAAGTTCCCAATGGAAAACTCTCTCGATTAAATTATAGCACCATTGACAAATCGGACTCTTATACATTACTAGAAGTAAACCTACAAACTGGTCGTCATCACCAAATTCGTTGTCAATTATCAAAAATAGGAAGCCCTATAAAAGGCGACTTAAAGTACGGATTCAGTCGTTCAAATCCCAACGGAGGCATATCACTACATGCTCGCGAAGTTGAATTTATTCATCCCGTTTCTAAAGAAAATATTCACATCATAGCCCCCACGCCAGAAGATGATAACCTTTGGTCTTTTTTTGAAAAAAGGAATAACAACAAATAAACCTTACTACCAAACATAAGGAATCAAACGGTATTTTACTTTTTCCTTGTATTCAGCATAACCGTTAAGTTCTTTCTCTAGAAAACTTTCTTCATTTTTTATCCTTTTTACAATTATTATTGGGTAAACAAGAAAAATTAAAAACGAATATACCGAACCCAAAATCAAAGGCATTGATAAAAACAAAAACAATGTGGCGGTATACATTGGATGCCTTACTACGCCATACAAACCTGAATCTATAACTTTTTGGTTCTCTGAAACCTCAATTGTTCTACTCAGATATGTATTTTCTCTAAGAACCTCAACATAAAGAGAATACGCAACAAGAAAAACAATAATAGAAACCAACATCACATAGTTTGGCAAAATATACCAATCAAAACGAAAACCAAGACCTGCTACTATAAACCCAACTAAAAACATAAGTGCGCTAAGCTTTACAACAATGCTCTGCTCTTTTTGTTTCTCCTTTGCTTTAAGACGCAATTTTAGCAACTTAGGATTTTTAATCATCATAACAATTCCTACAAACAACATCGGCATAAACAAAACACCCATAAACACCCATCCATTAACAAACAAGAATGTTCCTGCAGGGATAAAAATCAATAAACCCACAACAAAGATTCCTATCAAAAATTTAGCAATAGCCTGAACAAAAATTTCCTTTCTCATAGTAAATACAAATGTAGAAAATATATTATAGAAAAAATATACATAATCTTTGATACTACGTTTTCAAAATTTATCCGATTGTCAGTTCTAAGTAAAAAAAAATAATCATTTTGTTCTTTTTAATGCCTTTATTTTGTCATTTTGCAAAATAAAAGCTACCTTTGCACTGCATTTTAATAATTTATAAACAAAAGAATTTATGAGTTTAGTTTCAGAACGTTTGGCAGCACTTTCTCCATCGGAAACATTGGCTATGTCACAAAAAAGTGCCGAACTTAAAGCACAAGGATTTGATGTTATTAACTTAAGCGTTGGTGAACCTGATTTTAATACACCCGATCACATTAAGCAAGCTGCCAAAGAAGCAGTAGACAATAATTTCTCGTTCTATTCACCTGTAAATGGTTATTTATCATTACGAAAAGCTATTGTAGAAAAACTCAAAAAAGAAAATAATTTAGAATATACCCCAGAGCAAATCGTATGTTCAAACGGAGCAAAACAATCTGTTTGTAATGTATTAATGAGTGTTGTTAGCAAAGGAGATGAAGTAATTATTCCTGCTCCATTTTGGGTTAGTTATGTAGAAATGGTGAAGTTGGCAGAAGGAACAAATGTTATTATTCCTACCACTTTTGAACAAAACTACAAACTCTCAGCACAACAATTAGAGGAAGCCATTACAGAAAAAACAAAGGCAATAATTCTCTGTTCTCCTTCAAACCCTACAGGAAGTGTTTATTCAAAGGAAGAGTTAAAAGCATTGGTGGATGTATTGAAAAATCATCCTAATGTAATCATCATTGCTGACGAAATATATGAACATATCAATTACATAGGAAAACACGAAAGCATTGCTCAATTTCCAGAAGTATTTGACCGCACAGTAATCGTTAATGGTGTATCAAAAGGATATGCTATGACAGGATGGCGTATTGGTTGGATTGCTGCTCCACAATGGATTGCATCAGCATGCAATAAACTCCAAGGACAATATACCTCTGGTCCAAGTTCTATTGCACAAAAAGCTGCAGAAGCAGCATATCTTGGAAGCCAAGATTGCGTAGAAAAAATGAGAAAAGCATTTGAGAATAGAAAAAACTTAATTCTTAAGTTAGCTTCTGAAATTGAAGGTTTTAACCTAAAAGAACCTGAAGGAGCTTTTTATATTTTCCCAGAATGCAATAGTTATTTTGGCAAAAGTTACAATGGAAAAACCATCCAATCATCAACCGATTTAGCAATGTTCTTGCTTGAAGATGCGCACGTTGCTTGTGTTGGTGGAGATGCTTTCGGTGCAAAAAATTGCATTAGAATGTCATATGCAACTTCAGAAGAACAGATCATCGAAGCATTCAAACGAATTTCTGCTTCTCTAAAAAAGTTAAACTAAACCAAATAGTTCATATAGGAAAGATTTGTACTGACACTCAATACAAGTACAAATCTTTCTGAAATATTAAAATGCTTTATCCCAAGAACATTGAGCAAAAAATAGGGTTTGACCTGGTTAGAGAACTAGTAAAACAATACTGCGTCAGCGAGTTAGGTAAAAACCAGGTTGATTGCGTTTCTTTTTCTTCGGATTTTGAAGTCATACTGAAAAATCTTTTCGAAACCGAAGAGTTGATTACGTTGTTGAGAGAAAATAATATGAATTTTCCCTTAACAGCGTTTTTTGATTTAAGAGAAAGCATTCAAAACATTCGCATTGAAGGAACTTTTTTAACAGAAACAGAACTTTTTGAATTAAAAAAATCAATAGAAACAACCACTTCTATAGTCAAGTTCCTACTAAAAAAAAGTGAAAAACGCTTTCCTCATCTTGAAAAAATTGCAAAAGAGGTCATTCTTTTGCCCGAAATTGTAGAAAAAATTGATTTTATATTGGACAAATTCGGGCAAGTAAAAGACAATGCCTCTGAAAAATTGCAACTTATAAGACAGAGCCTTAGAGCCGAACAAACATCTATTTCAAGACTTATAAACAACATTCTAAAAAAAGCACAAGCTGATGGATTTGTTGAAAAGGGAGTAAATCCTACAATGAGAGAAGGCCGATTAGTCATTCCTGTTGCTCCAATGTTTAAACGAAAAATTGGAGGTATTATCCACGACGAATCAGCTACTGGAAAAACTGTGTTTATAGAACCTTCTGCGGTAATAGAAACAAATAATCGTATTAGAGAATTAGAAAATGAAGAACGAAGAGAGATTGTACAGATTTTAACACAAATCACAAATCATATTCGTCCTTTTTCTAGCGATATTATTGAAAATTTACATTTCCTTGGAAAAATAGACTTTTTAAAAGCAAAATCTCTTTTTTCAATAGAAATTGGAGCAATAAAACCTAACTTAAAAAACGAGAGTCACATTGATTGGAAAAAAGCGAAACACCCTTTATTACTTCTATCACTGAAAAGACAAAACAAAGAGATTGTTCCTTTACAAATTTCACTCAACAAAAGTAGACGCATATTACTCATTTCAGGGCCTAATGCTGGAGGTAAGTCAGTATGCCTAAAAACAGTCGCCCTACTACAATTTATGCTTCAATGCGGACTTCCAATTCCTATTCACGAAAGCAGTGAAGCTGGTATCTTTAGTAAAATTTTTATTGATATTGGCGACGAACAAAGTATAGAGAACGACCTTTCTACATATAGTTCTCATTTACTTAATATGAAGAATTTTCTAAAATTCTCAAATTCGGAAACTCTTCTTCTAATTGATGAATTTGGTTCTGGAACAGAGCCTCAAATTGGAGGAGCAATTGCGGAATCAATTCTTAATCACTTAAATAAAAAGCAAGTATTTGGGGTTATAACAACACACTATACAAATCTAAAGCATTTTGCTGCACAAACAGAAGGTATTTCCAATGGAGCCATGCTTTACGATAGGCATCAGATGTCACCTCTTTTTCAACTACAAATAGGAAATCCGGGAAGTTCATTTGCTATTGAAATTGCACAAAAAATAGGACTCCCTGATGAGGTAATAAAAGAAGCCGCAGAAAAGGCAGGAAGTGAATTAATTGATTTCGACAAATATTTACAAGACATTGTTCGCGACAAACGGTATTGGGAAAACAAACGTCAACAAATTCGTCAAAAAGAGAAACAAAGCGAAGAATTGATCGAGCGTTACGAAAAAGAATTAAAAGAATTACAACAAAGCCGTAAAGAATTAATTCTAAAAGCAAAGCAAAGTGCCGAACAGCTTCTTAACGATGCTAATGCAAAAATCGAAAGCACAATTAAAACAATAAAGGAAGCTCAGGCTGATAAGGAATTAACCAAAGAAGTCAGGAATGAGTTGAAGAATTACAAAGAAAAAATTCTAGAAAACAATTTTGAAGACAAAAAAATAACTCATAAAATAAACGAAGTAAAAAAACATAGTAAAAAGAAAACATCGGATAAAAAAGCCAATGAGTTACTTTCCATTGGGAATTTTGTGCGAATAGTAGGACAACAAGCAATTGGTGAAATAGTTGAGTTAAAACAAAATACGGCTACCATTGTTTTTGGAAATATAAAAACGTCCTTAAAAACAAATCGCTTGGAAAAAGTTAGTAGAAATCAAGCACGAAAAGAAATCAAAAATCAAAATACCATTCTAAGCAAAGAAACCGAAAAAAATCTCCGAGAAAAAAAACTAAATTTCAAACCTGAAATTGATTTAAGAGGATTAAGAGCAGATGAGGCTCTACAACAAATAGTTCACTTCATCGATAATGCTTTAATGGTTAATGTTAGTAGAGTTCGGATTCTTCACGGAACAGGAACTGGTGCATTAAGACAATTAACTAGAGACTATCTAAGCGGAATAAAAGGCATTACCTTCCATGACGAACATGTTCAATTTGGCGGAGCAGGAATTACTGTTGTTGAATTATAAAATATAATAATATGAAACGTTATTGTCAGACACTAAAACTTAGAAATGACGAAGAACTTATTCGTCAGTACGTAAAAGAACATCAAAACGTATGGCCAGAAATCAAAGAAGGCATAAAAGCCGTAGGAATTCTTGATATGCAAATTTATTTGCATAAGAATGAGCTTTTTATGATTGTTGATACAGTTGATAACTTTGACTGGGTAAAGGATAATGCGCGACTTGCCACCCTACCAAGACAAGCAGAATGGGAAGCTTATATGAGTCGTTTTCAGCAAGCTGATTCTAATGCCACTTCTGCAGAAAAATGGTGTTTGATGGAACAAATTTTCAAACTTTAATTAATTTTATTTTTTTGAGAAATAAAAAAAGGATTGACAAATTTGTCAATCCTTTTTTCTTATTAAGTTTCTATTATTATTTCACAATTGATTGGAAAGTTTCATTTTCGAACAAACTTTCAAATTCAAGATCTTTTGCTGCATATTGTTTCCAATTAGCATCCAATTCGATTGCTTTTTTCAAGTTTTCGAATACTGAATTGCTATCGTTTACACGAGCACTAACTACAGCCAAAAGATAATATGTTTTTGCGCATGGATTAGCAACTTGAGTTAGAGCCGTACGAGCAGCGTTGTAATCTGCAACAAGAATTTTAGCTAAACCTTCATTGTTAGAGAATTCCCCGTTTAGAACTTCAACTGCTTTTTGATATTCAGCTTTTTTAATCAACATAGCACCTTGAGCACTTTCCAAGCCTTCACCAACATTAGCAGATTTACCAAAGTATTCTTCTGCAGCAGTTAAGTTATTATTTGCCAAAGCAACCAATCCAGCGTTGAAATTTGCAATAGGTTCATCTCCTTTCAATTCTACAGCTTTTGTGAAAGCACGTTCTGCGTCAGCAAACTTACCTTGTTTGTAAAGAGCTACACCCAAGTTATTTTGTGCTCTCCAATCCATATTGTTTCTTTCAATATTTTGGTTGTAGATTGCAATTTGTTGATCAAGATCTTCAAATAAAGTTGCTGCATAAAGCAATTCTTCATAAGAAAGAGCTTGGCTATCGTTTTTAACTAATTCTTTAATTTCTTCATCAGATTTTCCAATAACATCTACTGACAATGTCATTTTAGAACGACGAAGTTGAGGAAGGATTTCATCTGCAATAGCTTTGTATACAGCTGAAATATTTTTGATTTCACGTTCACGTTCTTCAGGATCTTCATACATAGAAAGAATTCGCAAAATAACTTCTTTGTCGTCGATTTCTGATTCTTGCATCAAAGATTGGAAACCATCCCAGTCTTCTGCACTAAGTTTATTGCTCAAAGCAACTTCAGTTTTCAATTTTTTAATTTGACGATTGATGTATTTTGTAGTTTCTTTATCACGACGAGATGCCAATGATTCATTCAACTTCAAGCAACCATCAGGAGATGCATAAGAAGAAATTTCCAAACCTTTAATTTCTTGATTTTGAGCATCTTTAGCTTCATCGATTTTTTTAATCAATTCTGCCAATGCTTCAGAAGACAATTCTGACGAACGCAAATTAGATTGTTGAATCAAGAAACGGATTTCAGCTTCTTTCTTTTCTGTAATCACACGTTGGAAGTTGTTAGGAGCAATAGCAGGTTTCAATGCTTGGAAATTAACCAATTCTGAAGTTGCAAGAATTCCTTTTCCGATTGTTACATAACCCAAATCGTACTCTTTGTCTTTTACTGTAGCAACGCATTTCAATATCAAATCTGCTTGCAAGAATTTTTCGTTGTAATCAAAAGCAGAAATAAAGCTATATGGACCACCTACTTTGTATTTAACAACTTCGTTGTTATCTGTTACTTTTTCTCCTTGATAAACAACAGTTTCTGTAAACAATGTATCTGTTGCAGTTGCCAAAGCAGGAGTAACAGTCAACACCATTTTCTTTTTAAAATACTTAACAGGATAGTTCACTTTCACTTCTACTCTAACTTTAGAAGCATGACTTTCCATCGGAGAAGGTACAATAGTAACCCACTCGTCTGCAATACTTTGTGGTTTTCCACAACCACTAACAACAAATGCTAGTGCCAAACAAGCTGATAAACCAGCAATCAAATGTTTTCTCATTCTTTTTAAAATTTAGTTAATAAATATTCAAAATCAAAATTATTCGCAAATATAAGAAGTATTGGCTAAACAAATAACTACTTTTGTAAAAAAAATACACATAGAATTACATTTTTGCTTTGTTCTTGCTAATGATTAAGTACTTTTTTTCTTTCCAAAAGTTATTTAACTTAGTCAAATTACTATTGACTTACATTGTCTCATTTGTTTATAAAAAACACATTTTTATAAAACATATGCCCTATTTTCTTTCTTTTGAAAGTTTTGCAGGATGTAATTTGATGTGCCCAGAATGTCCAATGGGCAATTCACAAATCAAAAGAGAATCAAGAAGACTTTCTATGCCTTTTTTCAAAAAAGTAATTGACGAAACATATAGATCCCTATACTGTTGTATGATATACTTTCAAGGAGAACCTTTCTTAAACCAAAACATCTTTGAGATGATTCATTATGCCTATAAAAAGAACATTTACACCATAATTTCCACAAACGCTCAACTTATCAACAAAGAAATAGCAAAAAAAATTATCGAATCAGGATTAAACAAAATCATCATTTCAATTGATGGTACAGACCAACAGACATATGAAAAATACCGTAAAGGAGGAAGTTTACAAAAAGCTATTGATTCTATAAGTTATCTCAATAAAGAAAGAGGAAAAAGCAAAAAGTTGTTGATAGAAGTTCAATTTATAGTATTTAGTCACAACGAACATCAAATTGATGAAATAAAAAAACTAGGCATTATGTGGGGGGCTGACAAAGTTTCTATAAAAACAGCTCAAATTTATGATTTCAACAAAAAAGAAAATCTTATTCCCAATAACAAGAAATACAGTCGATATGTTAAAGATGGAGAAAATTGGCGACTAAAAAAGAAACTACACAATAGGTGCTTAAGAATTTTTGGTGGTGCTGTTATTGATGCAGATGGGAATGTTCTGCCTTGCTGTTACGACAAATCTTCCACTCACATAATGGGAAATATTTCAAATGAAAATTTCAAAAATATATGGATTGGAGAAAAATTTGAAGAATTTAGGAAGCAAGTTTTTAGAAACAGAAAACAATTTGAAATTTGTCAAAACTGCAATGAATAATCAAAAAACTTGTTTATTTCTAATTCTCCACTCTTTAGGATAAAGATTATTGCAACGATTACCTAAATTTTTAACCCAACCGAGAGGTACATTTTGATAAGAAATAAGAACAAAACCTTCTGATGAATTGATTAGAATGTTTTCTTTTTGCAAAAAACGCACAGCAGTCTCCTTATCCACATTACAACTATTTACTTTAGACAAATCAACCGACTTACTTAAAGCAAGTCCTGTTTGAGGAATAAAATCTTTTCCCTTTTGTTGTGCCAAAACAACACCTGCGTGCAAAACAGTGTTGTTTTTTAGTAAATTCTGCACCAGCGATTCCATTGCTTGAGGAACTGCATACAAAATATCCTGATGAGAAAGAAGAGAAAATGAATCACTACTTTTTAAACAATTTAGAAGTTCTATATTTTTGATTTTATAAGAATTCAAAGGTTTTAATTTAACAGGATTCTCGGAGGTTTTCTTTTGTAAGACACTAACAAAAAAACCCTCTCCTTTAGTTCGATGAGGGAGAAACCTACATCCATATTCATTTTGAGTAACGTTCCATTGAGAATCACATTTTATAGTAAGGACCTCAGCGGAAAAAGTATCTTTTAACCATTGAACATTTTCCTCATTTTCATGACGATTATAAGTACAAGTACTATATACTAAAATACCTTCTTCCTTTAGTGTGCCCCATATTTTGGATAAAATATCTCGCTGACGAGAAACACAATTCTCTACATTCTTAAGTGACCATTCTGTTATAGAATTTGGGTCTTTGCGAAACATTCCTTCTCCAGAACAAGGAGCATCAACCAAAATAAAATCAAACATTCCTTGATATCGTTCAAAATCGGCAGGAGAAGTGTTTGTTACAATACAATTCGTATTGCCCCATTTCTGGATGTTTTCCGATAATACAAAAGCTCTTTGACGATTTATTTCATTAGAAATCAAAATACTATTTTTCGGCAACAAATCAATTAAGTGCGTTGACTTTCCTCCTGGAGCTGCACATAAATCAAGAGCAACGACAGGAGTTTTAACAAATTGTTTCACTGCTTGCTCTAAAAACATTGATGAAGCCTCTTGAACATAATAAACTCCTGCATGAAAAAGTGGATCAAATGTAAACGACGGACGTTTGCTGAGGTAAAACCCTTTTTCACACCAAGCTACTTTTTCTTGATTTTGTTCAAATTCTTCTACTTTATTGTTGTAGCGAATAGATGTTGGGGAAAGGTCTTTAAGTGCATGATAAAAACTATCCCACTCCTCTCCAAGAAGTTCTTTTGTAACATCAATAAAATCAATAGGAAGGTTCATCTGTAAAATGATTAATCTTTAGAAGATATCACTTCAATTATTTTTTCCAAATCAAAACGAATTTTATTTATCGGTGTGGAATAAAAGCGAATCCTTTTATTATTCTTATAGATAAATCCAACTCTAGATATGTAAATGTCATCATCTTGAATATTATATGAAGGAACAATATCAAATTTTTTTCTCCAATTAGCCTTAAAATCCTTTGAAATTTCCCTTGGTATAGCAACAAAGAAAGAATCCAATTGTTGCGAATATCCTTTGAATCCCAACAGATTCATATCGTAATTCCCAAGCATGAAGGTTTCCAATGGCAAAAACGATTTTTTTGCATTAATAAAAACTTGTTCAGCTTCTTCTTTTATTGAGTCTGTAACAATTACTGAATTTCCATATTTTTTTTGAGCATAAAATGGCAAAAAAATAGAGAAGAAATGGTATTTTTTAAGTTCCTTAATAGCTTCCTCATTGTTTTGTTTCTGAGCCTCTTTATACCAAAAATAAGCTTCTTTGAAGTCAATATCAGTTCCTAATCCATTTTCGTTGCAAAAAGCCAATTCGTACTGAGCCAAGTCATATTTTTTTTGAGCAGATTTTTTAAAAAATTTCAAAGCAACATCAAGATTTTGTTTTGTACCAAAACCATTCTTATGACAAAGTCCAACATAATATTCTGCCCAAGGATGTCCTTGTCCAGTATTATTTTTATTTGAAGCTAAAGAAAACCACTCTAATGCTTTACTATAATCTCTTCTAACACCCTTTCCCTCATAATACATCAACCCAATTTGAAACTGCGACAGTTCATCATTCCCATCAGAACCATTTTGAAAACACTTCATAGCATTATCAAAATCTTGTTGAATTCCTTGACCATTGAGATAACATTCTCCCATTTTTGTCCAAGCCGAGGCATTTCCTTTAATTGCAGATTTTTTGAAATAATAAAATGCTTTAGGATAATCTATAGCTGTTCCATCGCCATAATAGTAACAAGTTGCCAAATTAAATTCGCCCCAAGCATTTTCGTTTGCCGCAGATTGGGAAAAGTACTCCAATGCCTTTTGCAAGTTCTTCTCCGTACCAATTCCTTGACTATAACATATTCCTAAATAATTCTGGGCATCAGGATGATTTTGTATAGCAGCTTCGTATAGCCAATGAAATGCACGCTCTGGATTTTTGTCAACACCCTCCCCCGTCAAAAAACGATAACCAAGAAGAAATTGAGACCGCGCATCGCCTTGAGCTGCTTTTGTAGACAATGCTTCGTTACTTTGCGAAAAAGAAATACTCGAAAAGAGTACAAAAAAACATACAAAAAGTGCTTTTTTCATTATTTTATTCTTTTGTTAGTTTTTCAATCTATTTTGTTTGGCTTCTTGATAAGAAAGCAATGTTGGTTGTTGCTGAGAGAGTCTTAAGACGTTATATTCTTCTGCTATTTTTTCAACGAATTCCGCATTCTTATTTACCAACTGAACTACAGCAAAACAATTTTGTGAAGCATCTTTTACATGAATCACTGGAGCTGAATAACAAGGAGCTATTTTCACTGCAGTATGAATCTTCGAAGTTGTTGCTCCTCCAACTACAAGTGGTATTTTTACTCCTTTTTGTTGTAGCAATTTGGCTACATTACACATTTCCTCCAATGATGGAGTAATTAATCCACTCAAACAAATAACATCTACTTTTTCAGATATCGCTTTTTCTACAATAACCTCCGAATCAACCATCACGCCCAAATCTATCACATCGAAGTTATTACATGCTAGAACTACATTCACAATATTTTTACCTATATCATGAACATCTCCTTTTACTGTAGCAACTAGCACCTTACCTGCCTTTGTTTGAATAGTTTGCCGTTGTTGTTCGATAACTGGTTGCAAAATAGCAACCGCCTTCTTCATTGTACGCGCAGTTTTCACAACTTGTGGCAAGAACATTTTTCCATCACCAAACAACCTTCCCACTTGATTCATTGCATCCATAAGTGGTTTTTCAATAATTTCGATTGCTGTAGGATATTTTCTAAGGGCTTCTTCCAAATCCTCTTCTAAAAATTCACCTACACCATGCACTAACGCATATTCCAAACGATTTTCCAAAGAGTTTTCACGCCAAGTTAATGCAGAAGTTTCCTTTTTCAACTCCTTATTTTGCATTCTCTGTGCATAAGATATCAAATTTTCTGCAGCATCTTTATGTTTATTTAAAACAGCATCTTCAACAAGTTGCAACAAATCCTTTGGAATTTCTTC